>NZ_JBHXBG010000005.1:0-53819 GCF_042726755.1 Promicromonospora sp. NPDC060271
CAGGTCACCTGGGTGACCTGAGGGTCTGACACGTGCGGGGGCGGGTGGCCCTCAGAGGCCGCTGACGTTCAGCAGCAGGTTGGGCGAGCCGGTACCCGGGTCGGTGACGACGTCCGGCAGGGCCGCACCCGTCAGGGCGTCGCCGACCTCGGCGGGCGTGGCGGCGGGGTCGCCGCCCAGCACGAGCGCCGCGGCGCCGGCGACGTGCGGCGTGGCCATCGAGGTGCCGCTGATGGTGTTCGTCGCGGTGTCGTCGGTGTACCAGGCCGACGTGATGTCGGTGCCGGGCGCGAAGATGTCCACGCAGGTGCCGATGTTCGAGTACACGGCGCGGGCGTCCGTGTCCTCGGAGGCGCCCACGGTGAGGGCTTCGGGGGTGGAGCTCGGCGAGCCGTCGCAGGCGTCCGCCCCGCTGTCGTTGCCGGCGGCGAGCGCGAACGTGACGCCGTCCGCGACGGCCGCGGACACCGCGTCGTTCACCGCCTGCGAGAAGCCGCCGCCGAGCGACATGTTGGCTACCGCGGGCTCGCCGGCGGCGTGGTCGGCGGTGATCCAGTCGATGCCGGCGATGACGCCGTCGAAGCTGCCCGAGCCGCCGCAGTCGAGCACGCGGACCGCCACGAGCGAGACGTCCTTGGCGACGCCGTGCTCCGTGCCGCCGACGGTGCCGGCCACGTGCGTGCCGTGCCCGGCGCAGTCGGTGGCGTCGTCGTCGCCGTCCACCGTGTCGATGCCGCTCACCGCCCGTCCGCCGAAGTCCTCGTGGGTGGTCAGGATGCCCGTGTCGACGATGTACGCGGTAACGCCCGCGCCGGAGCCGCCGTAGGTGTACGAGTCGTCGAGCGGAAGCCCAGCCTGGTCGATGCGGTCCAGACCCCAGGAGGGGACCGGCGACTGCGTGTCGGTCGCCGTCATCACGCGGTTCTGCTCGACGTACGCGACGGACGGGTCGGCCTCGAGCTTCTTTGCCTGGCCGGGCGACATCTCTGCCGAGAAGCCGCGCACCGCGTTGGTGTACGAGTGGCGGACCTCGCCGCCGTACTTCTGCACGAGGCCGCTGGCCGCGCTCCTGACCTCGGCCTTGGCGACGTCGCCGTCCTTCAGCACGACGATGTACGAGTCCTCGATCGGCGCGCCCGCGACGGGCGCCGGTGCCGCATCGGGTGCTGCGTCGGGTGCCGCGGCGGGTGCCGACGGCGTCATTGCCGCGGCGGCCGGGGCTACCACGAGCGCGAGCGCGATGCCCGCACCGGCGATCAGCCGACGGCGGTTGTGGTGGGTGGAAGTCACGTTGCCTCCTGGGGAGCGTAGGTGAAATGCACCCTAAAGGTGCAAATTTCACCCGCCAACCCCACGAATTGGTCATACCTCCGGCGTATGGCCCGGGGATAGGTACTTCCCCGCACAGGGGCGGCCGGGAGCTGGGTCCCTGATGAGCCGGCGAGCCCAGCGGGCAAGGGACCGAAGTGGGCGAGACCGGGTCGGCGGAAGGTCAGTGCCAGCGGAAGAGGCGCGCGGCGCCTGCGCCGAGCGCTGCGGTCCAGCCCAGCAGGATCACCACGGAGAACGGCGGGACGGAGCCGTACAGCAGTGCGCCGCGCATCGCCTCACCCAGCGCACCCGAGGGCAGGAGCACCGCGACGTGCGCCAGCGGTCCGGCGAGCTGTCCGGCGGGCAGGAGCACGCCGCCGCCCACCGTGAGCAGCACGAGCACGAGGTTGGCCACGGCGAGCACGCCCTCGGCGCGCAGGGTCCCGGCCAGCAGCAGCGCGAGGGCGGTGAACGCTGCGGTTCCGAGCAGTCCGGCGCCGACGACGGCGGGCAGCGCGCCGAGCTCCGGACGCCAGCCGAGGGCTACCGCGACGCCCGCGATGACCAGCACCTGCACCACCTCGACCGCGAGCACGCCGAGCACCTTGCCGGCCAGCAGCCCGCCGCGGCCGAGCGGCGTGGTGGCCATGAGGCGCAGCACGCCGTTGCGCCTGTCGAACGCGGTGGCGATGGCCTGGGACGTGAACGCCGTCGACATCACCGCGAGCGCGAGCACACCCGGCGTCACGAAGTCGATACGCGTGTACCCCTGCGTGTCGAGGTCGAGGAACGAGGTGCGCACGAGCCCCACCAGCACCAGCACGGGCAGCACTATCGTGACGAGGAGCTGCTCGCCGTTGCGCAGGATCGCGCGGGTCTCGAAGGAGGCCTGTGCGGCGATCTGCCGGACCGCCGGCGCGGCGGCAGGGATCTCGACGGGCGCCTGATCCTGTCGGAGGGCGCTCATCGCAGGTTCCTTCCGGTGAGGTCGAGGAAGACGTCCTCGAGGGTGCGCCGGCCGGTGCTGACCGACCGGGCCAGCACGCCGCGCTCGGCGAGCCAGGCGGTCACGACCGCCAGCGCGGCGGGATCCACGGCCCCGGTCAGGGTGTACACCCCGGCCTCGCCCTCGGACCCGGCCCACCTCTCCTGCCCACCTCGTTGAGTGCTGGGTATTTGTCCGGCCGAGGGGGTCTGACCCGACAAATACCCAGCACTCAACGGGGTGTTGAGGGTGGTGAGCAGGTCCGTCAGGTCCAGGGCTGGGGTGGCCTCGACGCGTATCGAGCCGGGGCCGGATCCACCGTCGGTCAGCTCGCGCACGCTGCCGGACGCGATGACCCTGCCGTGGTCGACGACGTGCACGTGGTCGGCCAGGTCGGCGGCCTCGTCCATGAGGTGGGTCGTCAGGACGATGGCGACGCCGTCGGCCCGCAGCTCGCGCACGAGGTCCCAGACGGCGCGCCGGCTCTGCGGGTCCATGCCGGCGCTGGGCTCGTCGAGGAAGACGACGTCGGGCCGCCCGACCACCGCGGCGGCCAGCGCCACCCGCTGGCGCTGCCCGCCCGAGAGGCGGCGCACCGTGGTGCGCGCGAAGCCGTGCAGGCCCAGCCGTTCGGCGAGCTCGTCCACGGGGCGCGGGGCGGCGTACATCGCGGCGACGTGCCGCAGCAGCTCCAGCGCGCGCACCCCGGTGGGGAGGCCGCCGTCCTGCAGCATGACGCCGACGCGGGGGCGCAGGGCGCGCGCTTGGGCGACGGGGTCGAGGCCGAGCACGCGGACCGTGCCGCCGTCGGGGGACCGCAGACCCTCGCAGCACTCGATGGTCGTCGTCTTGCCCGCACCGTTCGGGCCGAGGACGGCGGTGACGGCGCCTCGGCGGGCGACCAGGTCGAGGCCGTCGACCACGGCGCGGCCGTCGTAGCGTTTGACGAGGCCGCGCACCTCCACGGCGACCGCGTGGTCGCCGGCGGCCGCACCGGCGGCACTGACTGTGGTGGCACCCGCGGTGGCCGCCTGGGCGGGGTCGATCGCGGGCGCGTCGGACAAGGGCACCGCACAATCGTAGGTGGCGGCACGCGGACCGTCGTCGTGCGACGTGACCTGGGTGTGGATCACACGTGTGAGATGTGTCGCGAACTGCCCCAACTGAGGGTCGCCTTCCTTGCGCATCTCGAATTAGGGAACAAGGATGTTCTCAAAAGCATTGGCGTCGACGAGGCGCGCACGCCGGGGTTGAAGCCTGCCTCCCGACGGACGCGAGATCGGCCCGAGCCAGACGCAGGACCGACGTGAGGGAGGTGACCAGCATGAGCGCAGCGACACAGGTGGCGGCGGGCCACGTGGCGAGCCACGAGACCGACGGCACCACGCGCCGGCGCGTGCTCGAGCTCGTCGCCTCCCGCGGCCCGGTCACCGCCGGCGCCCTCGCCGCCGTCCTCGAGCTGACGGCGCCCGCCGTGCGCAGGCACCTGACCCTCCTGGAGGAGGACGGCAAGATCGCCGTCCACGAGGCCTCCCGGTCGGGGGCGCCCCGCCGCGGTCGCCCCGCCCGGCGCTACGTCGTCACGGGCGGCGGCCAGTCCGAGCTCGCCGGCGGCTACCAGGAGATCGCGCGGCAGGCCCTGCGGTTCCTGCGGGAGAGCGGCGGCAGCGAGGCGGTGACCGGCTTCGCCAAGGAGCGGTTCGACGCCGTCGCCCGCAGCTATGCGCCGCACCTCACCGCGGAGACCGCGGAGGGGCGCGCCGCCCAGCTCGTCCAGCTGCTGTCCGCCGACGGTTACGCCGCCTCCGTGCGGCCCGTCCCGGCGCCGCTGAACGGTCCCACCGCCGGTACGGTCGCCCGCGCGGTCCAGCTCTGCCAGGGGCACTGCCCGGTCCAGCACGTGGCCGAGGAGTTCCCCGAGCTGTGCGAGCAGGAGGCCCGCGCGTTCAGCGAGCTGCTGGGCTCGCACGTCCAGCGCCTCGCGACCATCGCGGGCGGTGCGCACGCCTGCACGACGAACATCCCCGTGAACATCCCCCTGAACCACCCCGCGAAGACCCCCACCGAAGGAAAGTGATGAGCGCAGAAACGCAAGCGCCAGAGCAGCGCTCCGACGATGAGATCATCGCCAGCATCGGCTCCTACGAGTACGGCTGGCACGACAGCGACGCCGCGGGCATGTCCGCGCAGCGAGGCCTGAGCGAAGATGTGGTTCGCAACATCTCGGCTCTGAAGAACGAGCCCGAGTGGATGCTGAACCAGCGGCTCAAGGCCCTGCGCCTCTTCGGCAAGAAGCCCATGCCGAGCTGGGGCTCCGACCTGTCGGGCATCCACTTCGACGACATCAAGTACTTCGTGCGCTCCACGGAGAAGCAGGCCACCTCCTGGGAGGACCTGCCCGACGACATCAAGAACACGTACGACAAGCTCGGCATCCCCGAGGCGGAGAAGCAGCGCCTCGTCGCGGGCGTCGCGGCCCAGTACGAGTCCGAGGTCGTCTACCACCAGATCCGTGAGGACCTGGAGGAGCAGGGCGTCATCTTCGTCGACACCGACACGGGCCTGCGCGACTACCCGGAGCTCTTCCAGGAGTACTTCGGCACGGTCATCCCCGCCGGTGACAACAAGTTCTCCGCGCTGAACTCCGCCGTGTGGTCGGGCGGCTCGTTCGTCTACGTGCCGCCGGGCGTGCACGTGGAGATCCCGCTGCAGGCCTACTTCCGGATCAACACCGAGAACATGGGCCAGTTCGAGCGCACGCTGATCATCGCCGACGAGGGCAGCTACGTGCACTACGTCGAGGGCTGCACCGCGCCGATCTACACGTCGGACTCCCTGCACTCGGCGGTCGTCGAGATCATCGTGAAGAAGAACGCCCGTGTGCGCTACACGACGATCCAGAACTGGTCGAACAACGTGTACAACCTGGTGACCAAGCGCGCCACGGCCGCTGAGGGCGCCACCATGGAGTGGGTCGACGGCAACATCGGCTCGAAGGTCACCATGAAGTACCCGGCGATCTACCTGCTGGGCGAGCACGCCCGCGGCGAGACGCTGTCCATCGCCTTCGCGGGCGAGGGCCAGCACCAGGACGCCGGCGCCAAGATGGTCCACGCGGCGCCGAACACGTCGTCGTCGATCGTCAGCAAGTCCGTGGCGCGCGGCGGCGGCCGCACGTCCTACCGCGGCCTGGTCCAGGTGCTCGAGGGCGCCTCCCACTCCGCGTCCACCGTCCTCTGCGACGCGCTGCTGGTCGACCAGATCTCCCGCAGCGACACCTACCCCTACGTGGACGTCCGCGAGGACGACGTCTCGATGGGTCACGAGGCCACGGTCTCGCGGGTGAGCGAGGACCAGCTGTTCTACCTCATGTCCCGGGGTATGGAGGAGACCGAGGCCATGGCCATGATCGTGCGCGGGTTCGTCGAGCCCATCGCGCGCGAGCTGCCCATGGAGTACGCCCTCGAGCTCAACCGCCTCATCGAGCTGCAGATGGAAGGGTCCGTCGGCTGACCATGACTCTCACGACCGATCACTCGCGCGCTGTTGCCGACGGCGCCCACACGCACGGCGCCGTCAAGCCGGAAGGCTCACGAGCCGAGCGCCGCACGTCGTTCTCCCTCGACGACATCCCGGTCCCGCACGGCCGCGAGGAGGAGTGGCGCTTCTCCCCGGCCGACCGCCTCCAGCCACTGTTCCAGGCCGACCTGGGCTCCTCGGGCGTCACGGTCGAGGTGACCGCGGCCCCTGAGGTCACGGTCGAGACCGTCGGGCGCGACGACGCCCGCCTCGGCACCGCCGGCCAGCCGGGCGACCGCACGGCCGTCACCGCGTGGAACGCCTTCGAGCAGGCCACCATCGTGACGATCCCCAAGGAGGCCGTGGCCTCCGACGTCACCTCCGTGCGCCTGACGGGCGTGTCGAAGGACGCGACGGCGGCCCACGTGCTGGTCCGCGCCGAGCGGCACTCCGAGGCAGTGGTGGTCCTGGACCACGACGGCAACGGCACGCTCGCCGAGACCGTCGAGATCGTCGTCGAGGACGGCGCGCAGCTCACCGTCGTCAGCGTCCAGGACTGGGCCGACGGCGCCGTGCACGCCTCCTCGCACCGCGCCCGCCTGGGCCGTGACGCCAAGCTCAAGCACGTGGTGGTGACGTTCGGCGGCGACGTCGTGCGCGTCACGCCGGACGCCGAGTTCACCGCCCCCGGTGGCGAGGTCGAGATGGTGGGCCTCTACTTCGCGGACACGAACCAGCACCAGGAGCACCGCCTCTTCGTGGACCACGCGGTGGCGGACTGCAAGTCCCGCGTGACCTACAAGGGCGCCCTGCAGGGTTCCGGCGCGCACACCGTCTGGGTGGGTGACGTCCTGATCCGGGCCGCCGCCGAGAACACCGACACCTACGAGCTCAACCGCAACCTCGTCCTGTCGGACGGCGCGCGTGCCGACTCGGTGCCGAACCTCGAGATCGAGACCGGCGAGATCGCCGGCGCCGGCCACGCCAGCGCCACCGGCCGGTTCGACGACGAGCAGCTCTTCTACCTCCAGGCTCGCGGCATCCCCGAGACCGAGGCGCGCAAGCTCGTCGTGCGCGGCTTCTTCGCGGAGCTCATCCACGAGATCGGCGTCCCGTCGGTCGAGGAGCGCCTGCTCGCCTCCATCGAGGCCGAGCTGGAGAAGTCGATGAGCGCGATCACCGGAGCACCGGCCGCATGACCGCGCAGCTGGCCTGTATGACCGACGACCTGGGACCGGAGGAGGCGATGCTCGTGGAGCTCGACGGCGCCGATGGCGCCCCGGTGCCCGTGACCGTCGCCCGGGACGCTGACGGCAACTTCCATGCCGTCTCCGACATCTGCTCCCACGGCGCGGTCTCGCTGTCCGACGGCGAGGTGGAGGGCTGCCTGGTCGAGTGCTGGCTGCACGGCTCCCAGTTCGACCTGCGGACCGGTCAGCCGATCCAGCTTCCGGCGGTGCGCCCCGTGCCCGTCTACCCGGTGACGGTCGACGGCGACAAGGTGCTCGTCGACATCGACGTCACCGTGCCTGTTTCCTGAATCCTCTGCCTTCGCAAGCAACCCTGGAGTAAATCGATATGCCCACCCTCGAGATCCGCGACCTGCACGTCAGCGTCGAGACCAAGGAAGGCCCCAAGCCGATCCTGCGCGGTGTCGACCTGACCATCGCCAGCGGTGAGACCCACGCCATCATGGGCCCCAACGGCTCGGGCAAGTCGACGCTCGCGTCGGCGCTCGCCGGCCACCCCAAGTACACGGTCACCTCGGGCACCGCAACGCTCGACGGCGAGAACCTGCTGGACATGACCGTCGACGAGCGCGCCCGTGCCGGCCTGTTCCTGGCCATGCAGTACCCGGTCGAGGTCGCCGGTGTCTCCGTCGCGAACTTCCTGCGGACCGCCAAGACCGCCATCTCCGGTGAGGCCCCCGCCCTGCGCACGTGGGGCAAGGAGGTCAAGGGCGCGATGGAGAACCTGCGCATGGACCCGGCCTTCGCCGAGCGCTCCGTGAACGAGGGCTTCTCCGGCGGTGAGAAGAAGCGCCACGAGATCCTCCAGATGGAGCTCTTCAAGCCGCGCTTTGCGATCCTCGACGAGACCGACTCCGGCCTTGACGTCGACGCGCTGCGCATCGTGTCGGAGGGCGTGAACCGGGCCAAGGACAACACCGACATCGGCATCCTGCTCATCACGCACTACACGCGCATCCTGCGGTACATCAAGCCCGACTTCGTGCACGTCTTCGTCGACGGCAAGATCGCCGAGGAGGGTGGCTCCGAGCTGGCCGACCGCCTCGAGGAAGAGGGCTACGACCGCTACCTCGTCAACAACAAGACGGTCTCGGCCTGATCCACCGCGGACGCATCTGCTGACGCTCTGCCGACTCTCTGCTGATTAGCCGCAAGGGGACACCATGACCACCACCGCCACCGTGCGACCGGGCAACCAGGAAGCGCTGGCCGCCGCCGCGGGAGCCGGGCCCGCCGAGACGCAGCTCTCGACGACCGAGCTCGCTGCCGTCCGCGCGGACTTCCCGCTGCTCGAGCGCACGGTGCGGGGCGGTCGGACCCTCGTGTACCTGGACTCCGCGGCGACGTCCCAGAAACCGCAGGTCGTGCTCGACACCGAGGTGGACTTCTACGAGCAGCGCAACGCAGCGGTCCACCGCGGCGCGCACTTCCTCGCCGAGGAGGCCACCGAGGCGTTCGAGCAGGCGCGCGCGGCCGTGGCCGCGTTCGTCGGGGCCGACGTCGGCGAGATCGTCTGGCAGCCCGGCGCGACGGCCGCGATCAACGTCGTGGCCTACGCCTTCTCCAACGCGACCCTCGGGCGCGGGGGAGAGGCCGCGGCGCGGTTCCGGCTGGCGCCGGGCGACGAGATCGTGGTCACCGAGGCGGAGCACCACGCGAACCTCGTGCCGTGGCAGGAGCTGTGCGCCCGCACGGGCGCCGTCCTGCGCTGGATCCCGGTGGCCGGCGACGGCCGGCTCGACCTGTCGAACCTCGACGCGGTCGTCACCGAGCGCACGAAGGTGCTGGCCTTCGGGCACGTCTCGAACGTGACCGGGGCCGTCGCGCCCGTCGCGACGCTCGTGGCGGCGGCGAAGCGGGTCGGCGCCCTCACGGTGCTCGACGCCTGCCAGTCCGTGCCGAACATGCCGGTGGACTTCCACGAGCTCGGCGTCGACTTCGCCGCGTTCAGCGGGCACAAGATGCTCGGCCCGACCGGCGTCGGCGCGCTGTACGGGCGGCGCGAGCTGCTCGAGGCCATGCCGCCCACCGTCACGGGCGGGTCCATGGTCGAGGTCGTGACCATGGAGGCCACCACGTACGCGCCGCCCCCGCAGCGCTTCGAGGCGGGCACCCAGATGGTCGCCCAGGCCGTCGGCATGGGCTGCGCCGCGCAGTACCTGGGTGAGCTCGGCATGGCGGGCGTCGCCCGGCACGAGACCGAGCTGGCCGCCGAGATGCTGAAGATCGCCGACATCCCTGGGGTGCGGGTGATCGGTCCGCTCGATACGGCCGACAGACTCGCGGTCGTCTCGTTCGTGGTCGACGGCGTGCACGCGCACGACGTCGGACAGGTGCTGGACGACAAGGGCATCGCCGTCCGTGTAGGGCACCACTGCGCGCAGCCGCTGCACCGCCGGTTCGGGATCGCGGCGACGGCCCGCGCGTCGGCGTCGGTCTACACGACCGTCGAAGAAGTTGTGGCCTTCCGGGAAGCGCTGGCGGGGGTCCGGGCGTTCTTCGGAGCAGAGTGATTTTCTCGGTGAGATCTAGAAAGGCAGCGTCGTGAGCACGCTCGAGCAGATGTACCAGCAGGTGATCCTGGACCACGCGAAGCGTCCGGTGGGCCACGGCCTCGTCGACTTCCCGGCGGATCACGGACACCTCGCGGGGGAGTCGCACCAGGTGAACCCGACCTGCGGCGACGAGGTGACCCTCCGGGTCGACGTCACGCCCGAGGGCACGGTGGGCGGCGTCTCGTGGGAGGGGCAGGGATGCTCCATCTCCCAGGCGTCGGTGTCGGTCATGACGTCGCTGGTCGAGGGGGCGCCCCTGGCCGAGGTGGCGCGGCTCGACGGCCTGTTCCACGATCTGATGTCGTCCCGCGGCAAGGGCCTGGACGACGACGCCGCGGAGGACGCCCTCGGGGACGCGACAGCGTTCACCGGCGTGTCGCAGTACCCCGCGCGAATCAAGTGCGCGCTGCTCGGCTGGGCGGCGCTCAAGGACTCGCTGGCGCGCAGTGGCGCGCTGGCAACGAGCTGAGGAGAGACCGATGACTGAGGCGAGCACCGAGGTCGGGCAGGAAGCCCCGGCCGCTCCCGCCGAGGGAGTGGCCTCGTCGCCCACCACCGTGGTGGACGTCGAGGAGGCGATGCGCGACGTGATCGACCCCGAGCTGGGGATCAACGTCGTCGACCTGGGCCTGGTGTACGGCATCCAGGTGGACCAGAACAACCACACGACCATCGACATGACGCTCACGTCGGCGGCCTGCCCGCTCACGGACGTGATCGAGGACCAGACCGCACAGGCGCTCGAGGGCATCGTCGACGGGTTCCGCGTGAACTGGGTCTGGATGCCGCCGTGGGGTCCGGAGAAGATCACGGACGACGGCAAGGAGCAGCTCCGGATGCTGGGGTTCAACGTTTAGCGACCAAGGAGGTCGGGCGGCAGTTCTCTGAACCGGGGAGACGCCGCCTGACCTGCTGATTCTCTTTCAGGCTCGTGGGACAGAAGTGGCCTCGTGAGGCCGCCCGTAGTCCCACTGAAGTCCCACGGGTTCGGGGATGAGTCCGCTCGCGGATCGCCATCTCCTTGGGTCCTGCGGCAGCGCCTCTTCCGGGTTCAAGGACTGGAGTTCATTCGGTCGGGCGGGGCAGATGCTGCCGATGACCTGTTTCAGCAGCCCGTGCGATCGCCTCGAGTACCCGGTGGCGATCGAGTGCGACCGCGAAATCCGGCGCATCGGCGGTTCGGTCGCGGAGGTCGGCGGCGAACTGGGCGTAGAGGCGGGCGACCCCTGCTGCCGGGGCGTCGAGTTGCAGGTCGGGAGCCGCATAAGCCGGAGGGACCTGTAACACCTGGACAGGCTCGCTGCCGCGGCTCAGCGTGATGGTGAGATCGGTGAAATGGAGGTAGCCCGACGCCGACTCCACACGCACACTGCCCTCGGTGCCCTGGATCTCCCATACCGTCGCCGAGCCGGCAGAGTGCCCGGCACTGTAGTGCAGCGAAGTGACGATCCCGCCTTCGAGGACGCCGGCGACGACGATCTCGTCCGGCACGTCCTTCGGCAGCGACGCGCCATCGGAGAGGCGGACGCCGTCACCGCGCTGGTTGGCGACGACGGCGGACACGCTTTCGAACGTGCCGAGCACGCGCGCGAGCGGTTCGAGCGAGTGGCCGAGAATGATGCTCAGTAGCGTCGAGCCATTCTCTGCGCGAGCCATGTACTCGACCGGCGGGTCATACCGGCCGACCCACATGTCGTCGGTCAGATGCGCTCGGATGCTCGTGCTGAGCGGCTTGCCGATCACGCCCTGCGTGATGAGGTCACGAAGGAAGAGGATCGGCGGGTGCAGACCGCCCTGCAACCCGACAACCGTCCGCAGCCCCCGTGCGCGGGCAGACTCCTCCAGCGCTTCGGCCTCCGACAGGTCTCGTCCGAGCGGCCATTCGCAATAGACCATCTTGCCCGCGGCCAGCGCGTCGGAAACGATCTGCTTGTGCTGCGGCACCTTGACCGCGACCACCACCAGGTCGACCTCCGGTCGCACGACCAGAGCCTCATGTGTGTCGAAGGCGAGATCGGCGCCCAGCCGACGAGCGGTCGCGTTCGCGCTCACCATACGAGTCGTACTGACGGCGCGGATCTGGAACGTGTCGAGCGCCTGCAGCGCGGGGACGTGAGCAATTCCGCCCCAACCCCGATCGGCACTGGCCCCGACAAGACCGACGCCGATCCGGGTATCTGCTGAATTCGTCATTGGAATGCTCCTGCCTTGTGCAGCACTGGCAACGCTCTCCGGGCTGCGTAGCGATGATTCGTTTCCGGGCGAATGCGGGGGCGCCCGGGCTCATCATGGCGAACGGCAATAATTGCTCGCTCGCCATGGTGAGCGAGCAATTATTGCTGTTCGCGTAGCGGCCGCGGGGTTTGAGCCCGAGTGCCCCGAGCGCGGGTTTTACGAGTGAGCCCAGTGGGCCTCGAGCTCGCGCGCGACATCGGCCGGGCGCTCGATCATCGGCCAGTGCGAGCTGCGCAGCTTGAAGACGGCGCGTGCGCGTGTGGCATTACCGAGCTCGTCGGCGAAGCGGTGAGGAAGAAACGGATCGTCCAGGCCCCAGATCACCAGCGCTGGTGCGGTCACGTTGCTCAAGTCTGGCTTCCACTCCGCCCCGACCTCGATCGCCGAACGGTAGAGGGCGAGAATGCTTGCCCTCATGGTGGCATCGAGATGCCGGACCGATTCGTCTGCCGCGTCGCGCGGCATCTGCGCCTCGTCGAGGCTTGCGGCGAACGCCTCGAGGTCGAGGTCCGCCATCCATTGCTCGCCCTCGCCTGGCGTCTGCCAGATCTTGGCGAGATAGTGCCACGGATACTCGGGGTCGATCGGCCCGCTGATGCCTGTCCAGGTCCGCACCAGATCTGGTCGGACAGACGCGAGACGGCCCGTCAGCAGAGACCCCCAGTCGTGACCGACCAGGTCGACGGGTTCGCCGATCTCTTCGATCTTCTTGATGAGCCAGTCGAGATACTCCTCCTTTGTCGACGTGAATCCCGCTGGCAGGGGTACGCCGAACCCGGGGAGATCGATCGTCACGATATCTTCGCGTCGAAGATAGGAGCGGACGGTGTCCCAGAGCCGGTGGGTATCAGGTACACCATGGACGAGGACTGCAGGCATTTCGGGTTCTCCCATTGATTGTTGTCGTGGTGGAACGGCTGGTCGGCCGAGTCAGGGAAGAAGGATGACTTTGCCGTGGGTGTGGCCCGTGGCGACGAGGCGGTGGGCGTCCGCGGCCTCGTCGAGCGGGAAGCTCCGGCCGATGCGTGCGGTCCATGTGCCGGCGGCGATCAGATTCAGGGCCTCCTGGACAGGGCCGTGGTCGCGGTTCCCGCTGCCGCCCGGGCTGAATTCGACGCCGTATCGTGCGGCGTCGCGGTCGGCGAGAGTCACGATCCGGCCCGGGCCGCCGAGGAGATCGACGAGGGCGGGAAGGAGTCCCTTGCCGGCGGTGTCGAGCGCGGCATCGATACCGTCGGGAGCGGCTTCGCGGATGCGGTCGACCAGGCCTGGGCCGTGGGCGACAGGGATCGCACCGAGACTCTTGACGAAGTCGGCGTTGGCGGTCCCGGCGATGCCGATCACCGTCACACCGCGCTGTCGCGCGAACTGCACGGCGGCGCTGCCCAGAGCACCGCTCGCGCCGGTGACGACGAGCGTCTCACCCGGGCGAAGGTTCAGCAGCCCGAGCCCTCTCGCCGCGTTGTCGGCACCGATGACGGTGGCAGCGGCCTCCTCGAAGGAGACGCCGTCGGGGATCGTCGCGAAGTTGCTGCTGACCGTGTACTCGGCGTAGGAGCCCTGGGTGGCGGAGTCCGGCCACCCGGCGACGCGGTCGCCGACCACGCCCTCGTCGACGCCCGGGCCGACCGCCTCGACGACGCCGGCGAACTCGAATCCGATGATGGCGGGAGCGCTCAGGCCGAATGCTCCGGCGCGCGCCAGGACCTCCGCCGGGTTCACCCCGGCGGCGTGAACCCGCGCCAGTACCTGACCCGGACCCGGCACCGGTCGCGGAGCCTCCGCAATTCGCAACACGGAGGGTTCGCCGAACGAGGTGAGGACGGCGGCTTTCATGATGATCCTTCTCCTTCTCATATCGAGCCGGCGGCACTTCCGCTGCGGCGTGCTTCGGCGTGCTCGCTCATGCGGGCCCCGTAGCGAGGTCACGTCCGTAGGTCCAGTACGTCACTTCAAGACCGATCGGTACAGAAGTAACGTAGGTGAGCAGAGAGTTATTCGCAAGCCCTCAACCGTGCGGGTTGGCGTCACGGCCCGGGGTGTCAGGCCTGGGTGTTCGCGCCGCCTCGGCCGGCGCGAGCGCGATCGCCCGCGCCATGCTCACCGTCGACGGCGGCTTGACCGCCTGATCCGTCGCGCTATCTGGACCGCCTGGTCCGTAAGGGGCACAATGACTACCATGCCCGAATCGCAGACGACGCTGGGGCGACCCCGCGAGTTCGATCCCGACCATGCCCTCGAACAAGCCATGAGAGTGTTCTGGGCCAAAGGATTCGAAGGGGCGAGCCTGACGGACCTGACCGAGGCGATGGGCATCACCCGCAGCAGCATGTATGCGGCGTTCGGGAACAAGGACGAGCTGTTCCGCCGAGCGGTCGAGCGGTACACGGAAGGCCCAGCCTCCTACGGAATCCGTGCACTGTCCGAGCCGACCGCACGCGAAGTGGCCGAGTCCATTCTTCGTGGCGCAGCCGCTGCCAGCACGAGTCGCGAGGCACCCCACGGGTGCCTTGGAGTCCAGGCTGCGCTGTCCGCCGGCGACAACGGGCTCACTGCCCAGAAGGTCCTCGTCGACTGGCGCCGGGATGGCGCTGCGCGCCTCGAGTCCCGATTTCTGCGTGCGCGGGCCGAGGGTGATCTGCCGGAGACCGAGGATCCGCGCACGCTGGCGGCCTACATCACGACGGTCGCATACGGCATCGCCGTACAGGCGGCGACGGGCAGGAGCGAGGCGGAACTGCGCCGGGTCGCTGATGTGGCGATGAACGCGGTGTCCTGGTCCCGCGGCTGAGACAGCGAACTCTGCGATCGTCTTCATCGACGCCTTTGGCGTCACCGCCGAGTCCGCTCGACAGCAAGGTGCGGGCCGTCGCGGTTGCCGCCCGCACCCTGCTGAGGTGTTCTACTGTCGTTGCCCGCTGCGAGCGGCTTCCTCCACTCGCGCGACGAGCCGACTGTTGTGCAGCGCGTGAGCGAAGCCCGGCGTCGCAAAGGTGTTCTCGTCGATGTCGCGCGCGAGGCTCGCGTACACCTCGCCCACGTTGATGGAGGCACCGGTCCAGATCTCGGCGGCGGCCGGACCGGTTCCCGTGGCGACAGGGCGGTCGGGCGCTTCGAAGTCGACGTCCGAGGTCAGCGTGAGGTCGCCGACCTGGACGCCGGCGGGGTGGTTGCCGGTCAGTCTGAGCCAGCCGTCGGCGCCACGGACCTCGAGGCTGAACCGGGCGTCGGGCACGGGTACGCCCGCCAGGACCTGCACTCCCACCGGTGCGCCGGAGGCGGTCTTGAGGATCGCGTCGAGGTGGTCCGGGACCTCACGGGTGGTGGCGGTGCCGGTGTCGGTCAGCTTCACCTCGGGCCAGAGCAGCTCCGTGCGCGCGTCGATCTCGGTGATGTCGCCGAGGATCGTCTCGATCACGTCCAGTACGTGGCCCACCGCGATCGTCATGAAGCCGGCGCCGGCGGCCGCCTTGTCGAAGTACTCGTAGGCGCTCACCGACTCCGGGCCGTTCCCGAAGGTTGTCGCGGTCACTCGGGCTGACAGCAGCCGCCCGAGCCGGCCCTGGGCGACGATCTCGGCCGCCCGGCGCACCGACGGGTTGAGGCTGCCCTGCAGCCCGATCGCCGTGTGCAGGGAACCGGCCGCCGCGGCCATCTCCGCGGCCTCGGCGACGCTCGCGCCCAGCGGGGACTCCGAGTAGACGGCCTTGCCTGCCGCGAGGGCCGCGAGCACGAGCTCACGGTGTGCCGGGACCTTGACGGCGACGGTGACGACGTCGATCGTCGGGTCGCTGATCAGCTCGTAGGGGTCGGCGTACCAGCGCTCGGCGCCGAACAGCTCGGCGGCCTCTCGTGCGCTCTCCTCGCGCTGGGTCGCCACCGCCGCCAGCGCGAGCCGCGGCTGGGTCGCAAGCGCGGGGATGTGCGATGCCCCGGCCCAGCTCGCTCTCGTATCCGCGCCGATGATCCCGACACGAATCACACTGCTTGCCATGATCTGCTGCTCCATTCGGTCTGCTGCTCGGTGTTCTGCGGTGGCGGTGCCGCGATCTCGTGCCGGGTGGCTCTTTGCCGAGTCGCCCTTCACCGGTCGATGGCGGCCATGCCGCCCCGGTCATGGCGGTCGCCGGAGGCGGGTGCCAGGTCGTTCAGCCGGCCGATCTGGTCCGGGGTCAGCCGGATCCGGTCGGCCGCGATGTTCTCCTCGAGCCGTTCGATGTGTCGGGTGCCGGGGATGGGGTTGATGTCCCCGCCCTGGGCCAGGAGCCAGGCCAGGGCGACCTGGGCCGGGGTGGCCCCGGCCTCGGTCGCCACGGCGCGGACCTCGTCGACGATGCGCAGGTTGCGTTCGAGGTTGCCGCCGGTGAAGCGGGGGTTGGTGCGACGCCAGTCGTCGGCGTCCAGACCGTCCAGGGAACGGATGTTCCCGGTCAGGAAACCGTGGCCCAGCGGGGAGTACGGCACCAGACCGATCCCCAGCTCGCGCAGCACCGGCAGCACCTCGGCCTCAAGGTCCCGCGTCCACAGCGAGTACTCGCTCTGGACGGCGGCCACCGGGTGGACCGCGTGCGCACGGCGGATGGTGGCGGGGCCGGCCTCGGACAGGCCGATGTAGCGGACCTTGCCCTGAGTGACCAGGTCTGCCAGGGCGCCGACGGTGTCCTCGATCGGGGTGTCGGGGTCGACTCGGTGCTGATAGTAGAGGTCGATGTGGTCGGTGCCCAGGCGCCGCAACGACCCCTCGACGGCGAGACGGACGTTTGCGGGCGTGCTGTCCGCCCCCGGCCTGCCCGTGTGGGACGCCAGACCGAACTTGGTCGCGAGCACCACCTCGTCCCGACGACCCTTGACCGCCCGGCCCAACAGGGCTTCGTTGGCGCCTCGCCCGTACACCTCAGCGGTGTCCAGGTGGGTGACACCCAGGTCCAGAGCGCGCCGGATGGTGCGGATGGAGCCCGCCTCGGACTCGTCCTTGCCTGTGTAGAACGCGGACATGCCCATGACTCCCAGGCCGAGGCGTGAGACCTCAAGCCCGCCGAGCGACGTGGTCTGCATCGGATGGTCCTCTCCTGGATCGGTTTCGTCAGGCCCACTGTCGGTATGTCGACCCGACAAGAACTTGACGCATCAAGTTGAACTTGATGCGTCAAGTTCTACCTGCTGGAACTTGATGCGTCAATAACGATCGCCGTAGGCTGGCCGCATGGCGAAGGCGGCGGATGCTCAGCGGCAGGGCAAGAGGGCCGGGCAAGGCGGCTCGGCATCCGGCGCAACGACGCCATCCGCTGCGGTCACCGAGCCCGGACGTGGCTCACCCGTTGGATCGGACGCCGAGCCGCGCTGGCTGAACAGCGACGAACTGGCGGCGTGGTTGGCCAACTCCGCGATCATGATCAGCTTGCCTGCCGCCCTGGACGCGCGGATGCAGCGTGAGTCCCAGATGACCTTCTTCGAGTACATGGTGCTGTCGGTTCTCTCCGAGGAGCCGGACCGCACCATGCAGATGAGCGCACTGGCCGTGCGTACATCAGCTTCGCTGTCGCGGTTGTCGCACGTCGTCGGCCGACTGGAGAAGCGAGGGCTGCTTGCCAGGTCCCGGATACCCGGTGCAGGTCGCCGCACCAACACCACCCTGACCGAGGCCGGCTACGACGTCGTGGTCGCGGCTGCGCCCGGACACGTCGCGGCAGTCCGCGAATACCTGATCGACTCGCTCGAACCGCGCGACCTGATGGCCTTGAAGCGCATCGGTGCGGCAGTGGACGCCGCGATCAATCACGGACGAACCACCGCCACAAGTGCGACGACGGCTCACTGACGTTCCCGAGTCGTAGCCGCACTGGTCTGGATGCGTGAGCGCCGCGCAAGCGTTAAGGGCTAGCACCACCGAGAGCGTCAGCGGCCAGCAGCACCGAGAAAGAAGCGAGGCACCATGACGTGGAGCACGCGCGAGATCGCCGAGCTGTCGGGTACGACGGTCAAGACAGTGCGCCACTACCACGAGATCGGCCTGCTCGAGGAGCCCGACCGCGAGCCCAATGGCTACAACAAGCGCTACGAGGTGCGCCACCTGACGCGGCTGCTGCAGATCAAGCGGCTGACGGGCCTAGGGCTCTCGTTGGCGCAGGTCGCTGAGCTGGGGACAGCAGGCGACGGACACCCCTCCGTCTTCCAGGAGATCGACGCCGAGCTGGAGGCGACGGTCGAACGGATCCAGAGCATCCGGCAAGAGCTGGCCACGCTGTCCCAGCCCGGCGCGACACCCGACGTGCCCACCACCTTCCACGGCGTCGCGCGACCCCTCCGCGACAACGACCGAGCGCTCCTGACGATCTACGCCCAGCTGTTCTCCGCGGAGTCGATGGACGCGTTGCGTCAGCTCCTCGAGGCGAATCCTCACGAGGACCTCGACGAAGCGTTTCGCGACCTCCCTGCGGACGCGGACGACGCTACGCGCCAGGCGCTCGCCGAATGGATGGCGCCGTTTGTCGGCGCCAACAGGTCGGTGACCTTGGAGACCAAGGCCGCGACACCCCGCGAGGCCGAGGCGGCGAGGGACGCTGTGGGCCAGGCTCTGCAGGCGCTCTACAACCCGGCTCAGCTGGACGTGCTGAGGCGAGCGCGCGAGCTCCGCCCGGCCATGGGAACCGCGCCTGATCAAGGGGCCAAGGAGGCGCTGGACGGTCCGGACGATGCACCCGAGTGAGTGGTAGTCCACGAACCGGCGGGCGTCCTGTGTCCAGCGGCACAGGGCGGAGCGCTTGCGTCTGCCCCGGGGGCACAGTGTCTGCTCGAGAGCGGATCAGTCGATCCCTCTCAAGAAAGGTTCTTCATCGTGTGCATACCAGAGCCGTCGGGAACAGGACAGTGACGGGCCCGTTGCCCGGGACGATTCCCGAACGTCCTTTCGGCATCCACTTCCGCATGGCGCCCTGGAAGTCCCTGGTCGTCCTGATCGCGATCCCGGTCATTCTGCTCGTGGTCCAGGTCATCGTCTTCCAGGTGGTCGTCCTGATCGAGGGCCCGGCAGACCCGAACAAGCCCGCACTGACACCGCTCACGATCGCCGCGTCAGGCGTCAGCACCGCTATCACCGCTGTGCTCTCGACGGTGCTGGTCGCGGGCATGGCGAAAGTGCCGTGGCGAGCGGTGTTCCGGCACAGGCGGGCCTTCGACCCGCGTCGTCTGGGTGTCTATCTCCTGGGGGCTGCGGGCCTGGTCGGCCTTGCCCTCCTCGTGACGGCACTCATCGCGCCGGAGTCGACCGGATGGGGCGTGTTCGAGATCGGGGCACCCACCATCGCCATCCTCGTGGCCACTCTCCTGGCCACCCCGTTGCAGTCGGCGGGTGAGGAAATAGCCTTCCGGGGAGGGGTCGTCCCCGCTGCCGGGTCCTTCTTCCAGAGCGCGCGCCTCGCGGTGGTGTTCGGCATCGTTGTCTCCGGGGCGCTCTTCGCGCTGGTCCATGTGTCCCTGGACCCGTGGTTCGTCAGCTACGTGTTCGTCATCTCCGCGTGCACGGCGTTCATGGGTCTGATCAGCGGTGGGCTGGAGGCCGCGATGGCCTTCCACGTCTCCAACAACGTGCTCGCGGGCATCGTCAACGCCCTCTTCGCCGGGGGTGGCTCGTCGGTGGTCGACCGTGGTGCCGGCTCGGGGCCTGGCGCCTCCGTCATCATCCTGATGGTGATGAACGTCCTGGTCGTCGTGCTGGTCTGGCGCGTGGAGCGCGCCAAGCGGTCGCGCCCGGCTCGGACCGTGCGCACGGGCACGTCGGCCGTCTGACCGATGAGCCGCCCGCACGGGTCGCGCGCTGCCCTGCCCGGTGTGATGCAGGGGCAGGGCAGCGCGCATGCCAAAAACCGGCCGGGTAACGACCGTGGTGTCAGCTCAGGGTGTCGGCCAGTTGCTCCGCGACCTCGGCGGGTGTTGGCATGGCCTGGATCTGCTGGGCCACGGCGCGGGCCGCGTGGGCGTATGCGGTGTCCGTGCGCAGTGTTCCGACCGCCTTGGCGACGGCCTGCGGCATGTCGGGCCCGGGCTGCACGGCGATGCCCGCGCCCGACGCTTCGACCACTGCCGCCTGGAGGAACTGGTCGGCGCCCTGTGGCACGACGACGAGCGGCAGGCCGCGGGCCAGCGCGCCGAGAGTGGTGCCGGCGCCGCCGTGGGTGACCACCAGGTCGACGTCGTGCAGCAGCTCGGCCAGCGGGGCGAAGCCGGTGAATGTGACACCCTCGCCCGCGGCACCGAAGTCTTCGGTCCGTGTGGTCAGGCCGAGCGTGACCACCAGGTCCACGCCCGCGTCCCGAAGCTCGGTGAGGATCGGGATCAGGACTGCAGGGTCCGAGAAGTGGGTGCCGAACGTGACCAGCGCGCGGGGTCCGTGGCCGCGCTCGGGAACGGCGGCAGGGACCGCCGTCGGACCGGGGCCCTGGTGCGGTTCCGGCCGCAGCGGCAGCCGGGTCTGCGGGGCGTCCCAGCCGGGCGGCTGGAGCAGGTCCGGGCACGGATCGAGGTACCACCGGGCAGGGACGGGCGTTAGCCCGCGCTCCGTGTACCGGACGGTGGCCACTCGGCTGGTCCCGTCCGTGAACTCCGCGGGGATCGCCGGCCCGAAGGCCAGCGTCGCCAGCGGGACCTTCAGCGCCGCCGCCACCAGCGGCCCGACGAAGTCCATCGCCTCGGCCACGATCAGGTCAGGCGCGAAGGTCCGGGCGGCGGCCAGGGCATCGTCCGCCGTCAGGTCGATCCGGGTGCCGGCGAAGAACTCCGCGACGGCCTCCGGTGTGGGGTTCGCTGCCGCGTCGACGCCGGTACGGCGGGCCGACTCCGCGAAGAGGACGTCCGCGCCGGGGCCGACCGGAAACAGCTCGATGCCCTCGGGGTCCAGCACCGGAGCGAAGAGACCGGCGGTCATGACCGCCACCTGGTCACCACGGTTCTTGAAGGCGCGCGCCAGCGGGAGCTGGGGCAGCAGGTGACCGTGGGCGGGCGTACTTGAGAAGAGTATCCGCATATTGATTAGCGTACTACTTCATCGAATCTGCCCTGGGCGACTCGTCGGCGACGTCGTCCAGGTCCCCGCACAGCGCGAAGAGCAGCTCGCGCCGGAGCCAGTCCTGGCACGCGGGCCAGCCCCAGCCGAGCCCACGCAGCCGCAACCAGGACTCGGGGCTCAGGTAGTACATCAGGACGTCGGTCGCCCGGGCGGTCGTCATGCCAGGGCGCAACGCCCCCACGGCGGCCAGCCGAGCGGCGATGAGGCGGAACCGTTCGCGCAGCAACCGGTTCGTGCCGGCGAAGATCTCGCCGATCTCGGTGTCGGCCGCGGCGTTGTTGACCAGTACGGCCATGAGGCGTCCGTGCCGCCGGACGACGTCGCCGGTGCTGCGTGCGGCCAGGCCGGCGATCTCGCCGCCGTCCGACGCCTTCGCGATGGCGGAGAGCGCGGAGCTGATGCGGTCGTCCTCCGCTGCGCGCTCGGTGAGCCCGCGCACCAGGGCGAGCTTGTTCCCGAAGGACGCGTAGACGGTGCCCTGCGCCACCCCGGCCTCCTGCGCGATCCGCGCGATGGTCACTCGCGGGTAGCCGTGCTCGGCGAAGAGCGCCTCCGCGGTGTCCAGGATGGCGGCCCGGGTCGATGCGGTGGCCTGCTCTCGTACGGCAGAACGGTAGGTACGTGGCACGCACCCACTGTAGGTGTGCGGCGGCGGGCGGCGCTCCGGGAGTCGTGCGCCGCGGCCGGCGTGACACATGTCATGGGTCGGGACGACGAACCTCCTGGGCGCCGGTGATGACTCGTCACTGGGCGACGCACCGGACCCCGTGAAGACTGGTCAGACCGACCTCGGGGGCTGGTCGTGGTGCACGTCGCGGGATCGTGGTCACGCTGGCCGTCGGCCTGGTGGCCGCGGTGTGCGCTGCCGCCGGAGCGCCCGCCCTGGCGGGCGACCGGTCCGCCACAACCACCTCGACGGCGGCAACGACGCGATGACGACGTTGGCGGCGGCCAGGACCGCGCAGGCACCTACCCCCGCGCCGGCGGAGTGGAGTACCTGTTACGCCGACGTGGCCGAGGACGCCTGTGCCACGACCTGTCCACCAGCACGACACAGAAAGGGAGTCCCGGCATGACTACAGCCTGGGAGAACAAGATCCTCACCTACAAGCTCGCCTGGAAGGGGTTCGACTACCAGCAGATCGAAGAGGACCTCAACGTCTACGGCCGTGACGGTTGGGAGGTCGTACAGACCATCGTCCCCAGCGTCGGCGCCGGCCAGTCACTCGAGATCGCCGTACTGATCAAGCGACCCGTGGTCGGGTGACGACGATGCCCAGCTGGAACGATCGGCGCCTCTCGCGACGAGTGAAACCCGGCGACGGGCGCCCTTTGAGACCTTTCCGCTGGTGGCACCTGCTGAGGCGTTCGGTGCTCTCGATCTCGCTGCCAGCCGGTGGACGGGTCGTCATCCACAGCGTCGAGGTCATGCACGGCGGCGATCTCAACACGGGCGAGGTGATGGCGCGGCTCTACCTTGACGGCCGCCTTCACGCGGAGTCGCGCGTGCCGGCGCGCTTTCCCGTCGAGGGCGGCGTCATCGAGGTCCGGACGAGCGAGGCGGGCATGCGCCGCTGCACGTTTGTCGCCCATGACGGCAGCGAGCATCAGCTCGTACCCGATCCGGCATCGGCCGAGGGACGCCGGATGCGCTTTGCGCGCGAGCACCCCGGGGCCAGCCGTCTGATCGGTGCCCTGTCGGTCCTCGCACTGCTCATCGGCGTCGGAGTGAACCTGCTGGAGGTCGCCGGGCCGATCTCGCAGATCCCGCCGATCGCGGACACGATCGGCACCTTCGAGTCACCGGTGAACCTGCCGCTCTGGCTCAACATCACGCTCGGTGCTGCGGCCGCGGTCGGCGCGGTCGAGCGTGCCCTCAGGATGCGTTACCACTGGCTGCTCGACAGCGGCGCCGGCACCTGATGGCGGGAAGTCCGACACGTGCCGACGACGCCGGCAGAACATGGACAGGACCAGAGTGCTCGTGCTCGTCACCACCATGGCGGTAGCACTAGCCGACCGAGCGGCGTGCCTGGGCCCGGAACTTCGCGGGTGACGAGCCGACCACTCGGCGGAACGCGGTGCTGAAAGCGCTCTCGGACTGGTAGCCCGTGGCCCGTGCCAGCTCGGATATGGACAGGGTGTCGCGGGCGAGGGCGTCCCGGGCGAGGTTCATGCGCCACTGGATCACGTACTCCAGGGGCGGGACGCCGACGTGGCTCTTGAAGGTCTGGGCGAACGCGGAACGCGACATGTGGCTGATCTCGGCGAGCTCCTGAAGGCTCCAGGAGTGGGCCATGTCCGCGTGCACGGCACGCAGGGCGGCGCCGATGCCGTCGTCGTTCAGGGCGCCCAGCCAGCCGCAGGGCCAATCCGTCTGGTCGGCGTGCGCACGCAGCATGTGCACGAGCAGGACCTGTGCGAGATGGTTCTGCACCAGCGGGCCGCCGGCGGCGGTGGCCTCGACCTCGGTGGCCAGCAGTGCGATCAGCTGCCCCAATGCGTTGCCGCGTGGATCGGCCGCGCGGACGATCACGAGCGGCGGCAGGAGATCGGTCAGGAGGGACGCTTTGTTGTCGTCGAATGCGATGTGCCCGACACAGAGGTAGAGGTCGTCCTCGGACTCCGGGCCGATCCGCACGAACCCGTTCTCGGCCCTTGCCCAGGCCTGCTCCGCAGGGCGTGGGCTCGCGTCGAGCGTACTGGCCAGCACGTAGTGCGGCGGGTTGCCCAGCATGAAGGTGTCACCCTCGCGCAGGAGTACGGGCTCGTGCCCGTCGAGGATCAGCCAGCACGTGCCGCGAACCAGGCCGCCGATCCGCACGTGCGGGAACGCGTCGAAGCTCAGTGCCCACTCACCGACGGCCCGGAGGCTGGGCTCGAGCACCGTGCGGGGCCGGAGCAGGCCGATCGCGTCAGCCACCGGATCACTGAAACCGAGCACTGCTCAACCCCTGGATCATCAGTAAGAAATCGTGGACCATCCGTTATGGATCATACCGTCGCGGTCCCGCAGGATCGGTGCAACAGGACTCCGCGACGAGTGATACGAGGACAGATCCACATGGGACAGCTTGAGGGCAAGACAGCGGTCGTGACCGGCGGCAGCAGCGGCATCGGCCTGGCGACCGCGGTGCGGCTGGCGGACGAGGGCGCGTACGTGTTCGTCACGGGGCGGCGTGAAGCCGAGCTGGAGGCCGCCGTCACGTCCATCGGGCCCGACCGGGCGACAGCCGTGGTCGGCGACATCGCGAAGCTGGCGGACCTGGACCGCCTCTACGCGGCGGTCCAAGCGCGTGGGAAAGGGTTGGACGTGCTCGTGGCAAACGCGGCGGTCGCCTCGTTCGTGACGCTGGAGCAGACCACGGAGGAGCACTTCGACCAGATTTTCGGGATCAACGTGCGGGGCACGCTGTTCACCGTGCAGAAGGCGCTGCCACTGCTCAACGACGGGGCCTCGGTGATCCTGACGGGCTCCACGGCGGCCGACCGGGGCATGGAGGCGTTCGGCGCGTACTCGGCGTCGAAGGCCGCGGTCCGGTCGTTCGCGCGGACCTGGTCCAACGAGCTCAAGGGGCGCGGCATCCGGGTCAACGTCGTCTCGCCGGCTTGGATCGAGACGCCCGGGGGTACTGCCGCTTTCGGTGACGAGGAGACCGCCCAGGCCATCAAGGAGCAGGTCGCTGCGACAGTGCCCAAGGGTCGGATGGGGCAGCCCGAGGAGGCCGCCGCGGTCGTGGCGTTCCTCGCCTCGGAAGAGAGCAGCTACGTCGTCGGCAACAACCTCTACGTCGACGGCGGCACCAACCAGGTCTGAGCGAGGGTCGGGGCCGGTCGCGGAGAAGCCACGGCCGGTCACGGCGCGACCTGAGATCGCGCCAACTGGTGTCGTCCGGCACCACCGCCATCGTGAAGGGGCGCACGGCAGTAGCCGTGCGTACGGGCGAGGAGCCCCACCCGGGGCGCCTGCCGTGTCGGCGGTCCTCGGCCGGCGACTTCGAATCCCAAACTGGTCCCGAAGTCCCAGGGAAGTCCCAACGGCCCACGGCCCGCGGCAAACCCACAGGTCAGGACCGGTATGCACAGTTCGACGTCTGAGTGTCGGCCGGGGTCCGACCTGGTCTTCTGGCCAGGCCGGATGTCGGTTGACCTGCGACAACGTCTCCAGGCCCTCGGGACCGTGGTGGACAGAAGTGGCCTCTTGAGGCCACCCGTTCCCCCACGGGATCGGGGCGGCGAGATCTGGGAGGGATCGCTCGGCGCATCGTCCCGTCTGGCCAGACGCTCGTCTCGTGGGCCTGAGTAGGGCAGGTCAGCTTCGGTCGGGTCGGCGCCGGATGTTCCGTCGGGGCCGCTCATGAGGCACGTCCAGAACCGTCCTGTACAGCTGGTGCGATGGCCGGCCGGAGGCGGCGGCGGGTGCGGGTGACCTTGTACCGGGTGCGGGCCGCGTCGTGCCCAAGCCTGCGTGCGACGAACTCCTCGCACTGCACAGTCTGTCCATCGCGGGTGACGTCGAAGGCGTTGACGTGCCCCGAGGCGATGAACGCGTCACCGGGCCGGAACCTGGTTCGGGCACGCTGGGTCGATTCGTGGAACACGACCAGGTCACACGTGACCGGCTCGCCCGGCGTGAACCTCTCGCAGTCGTGCCGCCAACCACTGGGCCCGTACCCGCGCCCGCAGCACCGGTATGCCGGACCGTGTGGTTCCGGGCCGCGGCCCGGTCAGGAGAACACCCTTTAGGCTCTGCCGGGTGGAGAGTGCCGGGCTCAGGGGCGCCGCAGGCGGCTGAGGAACCCGCGGACCCCGGCTGCGGGCCGGATCCCGTCCAGGCGTGCCATCTGATCCGGAGACAGCTCGATCGAGCCGGCGGCGACGTTCTGCTCGAGGTGGTCGATCGAGGTCGTGCCCGGGATGATCAGCGTGTTGGGGCAGTGGTGGAGCAGCCACGCGAGCCCCACCTGCGCGGGTGTCGCTCCGATCTCGGCGGCCACTTGCTGCACCACGGGTTCGTGGGTCACCTTCGCGGCACCCGGGACGGCGCCGCCCAGCGGAAAGTACGGCGCCCACGAGATGCCCTCGGCCCGGGCGATGGCCAGCACGGGCTCGTGCTTGCGTGCCGTGAGGCTGTACCGGTTCTGCACGGTCACGATCCCGGCCGGAAGGGCGGCGCGCAGCTCGTCGGCGCTGACCGTGCTCAGGCCGAGGTGGCCGACCACGCCCTCGTCGCGCAGAGCGACCATCGCCGCGAGCTGGTCGTCGAACGGCACGACCTGTGACGGGGGCATGGGGAAGGTGCCCGCCGGGATGCGGCGCAGGTTGACGACGTCGAGGTGGTCGACGCGGAGGGTGCGCAGGTTGTCCTCGACCTGGGTGCGCAGCTCCTCGGGCCGCTGGGCCGCGATCATCGGCAGCGGCCCGCGGGCCGCAGGGCGGGCACCGACCTTGGTCACCACGACGATGTCGGGCTGGGAGCCCAGCGCGTCGGCCAGGAGGGCGTTGGCCCCGCCGTCGCCGTAGAAGTCGGCGGTGTCGAAGTGGTTCACGCCCAGCTCGTAGGCGCGGCGCAGCAGCGTCCTGGCTGCCGCGGCGTCGTCCAGGCGGGTCAGGTGCATGGTGCCGTAACCCACGCGCGCGACCTCGCGGCCCGCGAGGGGGTAGGTGCCGCCGGGCCGGGCGGGGGCGCGGCGGGAAAGGTCGTCAGACATCGGGTTCCTCTTCCGTGGGACGTTCCGTCGGATGTTTTCGTGAGACGATGGAGCAGTACCGGAGGGACCTCCGGTAAAGCCAGGATGCCACAACCGGAGGCCCCTCCGCTATGGATGACATGTCACACCCCACCGCCCCGCGCCGCCGCCGCGCCGACGCCCAGCGCAACCGCCAAGCGCTGCTCGACGCCGCCCGCACCGCGCTCGCGGACGGCGACGCGCCCTTCTCGCTCGAAGCCGTCGCCCGCGCGGCGGGCGTAGGGATCGGAACGCTCTACCGCAACTTCCCGACCAAGGAGGCGCTCGCCGCCGCGGTGTACGAGGCTCAGCTCACGGACCTGGTCGCCCAGGCCGGAAACCTCCTCGAGCGGATGCCGGCCGACGAGGCCCTGCGGGAGTGGCTCGGGCAGTTCGCGCGCCTCGCGACGACGAAGCGGGGCATGCTCGACGCCCTGCGCCAGGGGATGCTGGAGTCCGCACAGCAGTCCGACGTCGCGGGCAGGCGCGGTCGGCTCGCCGCCGCGATCACGCCGATCCTGGACGCGGGCGCCCGCGCCGGGAGCATACGTTCCGACGTGGTCGCCGACGACGTCGTGCTGCTCGCCGCCGGGGCACTCATGCCCGTCGAGGTCGACGACGCCCGGATCCAGCGCCTGCTCGGGCTCGTGACGGACGCGCTGCGCCCATAAGAACGTCGGTGGCGAGCGGGCAAGGCGTGGCCCTCGGAGTGGGCCTGGGCAGCGGCGGCCTGCCGGCCACCTTGCGCTATGGTTCCGTCAGCAACGGCCCTGGTCAGGGCCAAGCACCCGATCAAAGGAGACCTCGTGCGACTGACCCGTCCCGTCGCTGCCGTCATGGCCGCGATCTGCACCACCGTCCTGTTCGCCGCACCCGCCAGCGCGGCGGAGGGCATCTCGTCCAGCTGCTCGGGGGCGATCGTTGCCCAGGCCCCCGTCAAGCTGCCCAACGGGACCCAGGTCGGTCGGGTGGAACTGTGGTACTCGTCCGCCAACGGCGGCACGAACTGCGTCATCACGCGCAGCTCCCTCGGTAGCAGCACCGGTGGCATCGGCGCGTACCTGTGGCTGCAGGACGGCCGGTCGATCTACGACGCGTCGGCCTCGTACAACAGCTACGCAGGTGGGGCCTGGATCAGCAACGCCGCCGGCATCTGCGTCAAGTACAAGGGAGAGGTCGTGAACGCCTCCGGCGCCGTCGGGACCGGCGGGCGTACGGGCTCCTGGGGCAACTGCGGCTGACGCGGCGTCGGACGAGCTGCGAAACTTGCCCTAAGCGACACAGCCGGCCGGTCCCGATGGGGGCGCGGCGTCGAGCAGCGCGACGGTTGTCATCGGCGAGGGTCCGCGACCGATCCTGACAGCCGGCTGTCACAGGTGCAGGTCGTCGCTCGCGTCCGGACGCTGGCCGTGGCCGATGCGTTGGAGCGTGGCTGGGGTCCGAGGCTGGTCAGGTGTTGGCGGGTGCAGGAAGCCCGGAGCGGTAAGCCCGATCTGGGTGGCGGCACCGCTGATCCGGGTGAACGCTTCCTGCATCCGCTGACCCAGGCGGGACCGACAGGGCTGTTTCCGAGTTCGGGGGAGTCGACGGCCTCTACAACGTCGGCGCCGACGTCTCCGCGGACGTGCTGGGCCGCGACGGCGACCTGCTCGACATGGACGTGGCCGTATGGCGGCGCACACTCGAGGTGAACCTGATCGGCTACGCACTCACCTCCCGCGCCGCCTCCCCTGCTGCTGGAACAGGGCGGCGGCATCTAGCTGAGGAATCGCGAGGACTAGGCTCCTCATAGTTCCCTGCACCGAGACCCGGGGAGATGGGATGCGGGAATGTCTCAGATGATCGTCGTCGGTTCGGGCGTTGTCGGGCTCTCGATCGCGTACGAGCTGGCGCGGGCGGGTCATCGGGTGCGGATCGTGGCTGACGTGGACACGGCCGACACGGTCTCCGCGGTGTCTGCCGCGCTGTGGTTCCCGTACCGGAGCGAGCGGTCCGCCGCCGCGGACCTGCTCCTCGAACGGTCCCTCGCCCGGTTCGAGGAGCTTCTCCGCGTGCCGGAGGCGGGGGTGGTGCGGCGCTCGGGAACCGTGCTGGAGCGGACGCCGGACCCGGACCGCTCCTGGGCGAGCTTGTTCCCCGAGGCGGTCGACGTGCTGCCGGATCGGCTTCCCGCGGGTGTGCTGTCCGGTGTTCGAGTCACCCTCCCGTTCATCACCATCCCGGACTACCTTCCCTGGCTGGTCGGGCAGCTCAAGAGTCTCGGCGTCGCCTTCGAGCGCAGGGCAGTCACGACGGTCGCGGAGCCGGCCGGTTCCGCGGACGCGGTGGTCGTCGCGGCGGGACTGCGCTCAGGTGAGCTGCTGGGCGACGACCGGTCCGTGGTCCCCGTGCGTGGGCAGATCGTGCGGTTGTCGAATCCTGGTCTGACGGACTGGATCACGGACAGCGATAATCCGGGCGGCCTCACGTACGTCTTTCCTCGGGGTGCCGATGTCGTCCTCGGCGGAGTCGCTGTCGAGGGCTCGTCCGACGTGACGGTCCACGAGGACGTGGCGGCCGCGATTCTTGCCCGGGCGACCGAGCTGGTTCCCGAGCTCGAGGGGCAGCGGGTCCTGGGTCATGCGGCCGGGCTCAGGCCTGCGCGGCCGACGGTTCGCGTGGAGGCTGTGCCGGGTCATGGGGTTCCTGTGGTGGCAGCGTACGGCCACGGCGGGGCCGGGGTCACGCTGTCGTGGGGCACCGCCGAACGGGTCGTGACCCTGCTCGGCGAACTCCTTTCGACCTAGGGCGCCGCCGCTATTGTGGGTGAGTGCACGACAGCCGTCGTGCGTAGAGGCGAGGGGTCCCACCGGGGCGCCCGCCGTGTCGGCCGTCCTCGGCCGGCGACTTCGAACCCAGACTGGTCCCGAAGTCCCAGGGAAGTCCCAACGGCCCACGGCCGGCGACAAACCCCCAGGTCAGGACCGGCATGCACAGCTCAACGTCTAGCGATCAAGGAGGTCGGGCGGCAGCTTCCCGGACTGGGGAGATGCCACCCGGCCCGCAGATTCTTCATTGGGTCCGGGGGACGGATGCGGACAGTGGCCTCGTGAGGCTCGATCGGCGCCCTTCGACATCGGCGTCCATCACCTGTGGAATAGGGTGGTGGCCGTGAGCCCAGTGAGTCTGACCTCGAGCGGGCGAGGGCGAGGCCGTCCTCGAGTTCCTCTGGAACGGATCGCGCACGCGGCGTTGGAGCTGGTGGACGAGGGCGGGCCACAGGCGTTGACGATGCGGGCGTTGGCCGCCCGGCTCAACAGCGGGGTCGCGGTGCTGTACCGGGCGGTGCCCGGGCGATCGGACCTCATCGCCGTGGTGATCGACCAAGTGCTGGGTGACGCCGACTTCTCGGCCCTGGGAGATGGAGATGCCTCCGAGCCGGCTGGTTGGGAGGCGGTGTGCCGAGCGACTGCGGTCACGCTGTTCGAAACCCTTGCTGCGCACCCAGGCGTGGCCTCCCTGCTGGTCGAGCACGTCCCGACCGGTCCGAACGCTCTGGCCCTGCGGGAGCGGGTGTTGTCCCTGCTCTTGGCGAACGGGTTCTCCGCCTCCGATGCGGCCCGTACCTACGCGACCTTGGCTCGGTTGGTGATCGGGTTCGCGGCGCAGCTGCAGGCGGAGTCGGAGACCGACCACGAGCAGATCAGATCGGTGTTCAGCGACCTGGACGCGGCGACCTTTCCTGCCACGGTCGCCGCCGCGGACGTGCTGCCCTATCAGCAGCTGGTCGACGAGTTCCGCACGGCGCTGGACTGGCTGATCGCCGGGCTGAGCGTGGAGCGTGGCAGAGCGGTGGCCTGATCGGAGGGCGGCTCGGACTCCGTCTATCTCCGGTGCGGCTGCGACGTGCGGCTGACGGGCGTGCCGAGCTGTTTGCGCATCCGGTGGCCCGCGATGCGGTCCACGGCCCGCTGCCGTGCCCGGGTGAGCAGGTCAGGGCTCTCGAACTTCTCGATGATGCGGTCGCTCGACTCCTCGAGAGCGTCCAGTACGTGGGGTAGATCGGTCCGGGCCAAGGCGTGGTGCTGCTTGCGCCACCGGCCGGCGACCATCACGGCCTCGATGGTCCCGGGGTGCGCGTTCAGGGCCGCGGCGATGCAGTCGGTGGCGGGCCACATGGTGATCGTACGAGGGTCGAGGACGACGAGGTCGGCCTGCATCCCGGGTTCGATCCGGCCGACGCGGTCGGCAAGACCCAGTGCGCGGGCGCCCTCGATGGTCGCCCATTCCAGGGCCTGGCGACTCGTAACCGGCGTCGTGGGAGAGAAAATCCCGACTTCCTGGCGGTGCTTGTTGTGACCGGCCCCTCGTTGGTACGCCAGCGCGATCCGTGCAGAGGTATGTAGATCACCGTTGGTGACGCAGTCCGTGTCGGTACCCAGGGATGGTGCGGCGCCAAGGGGTAGCAGCTGGGCGGTGACCGGGTCGGAGTGACCTTGACCGAGCTCGTTCTCCGGCGTGCTGGTGAATGTGACGCCCGCGTCGACGAGGATCTCCACCCACTCGTCGCTGAGGCCGGCACCGTGGGCGATGTTCACGTTCGGGCCGAACAGGCACTGTTCGCGCACCTGCGCCCAGGCAGGTTTCATCACGCCACCGGTCTGGTGCATCGATGCGATGATGCCGCGCTCCCGTGCAGTGCGGAGGTCGTCAATGGCGCGTCCTGCGGAGGAGAGCTGGGGGCCGCGGATCGCCATGCCGATAGTGAGCAGGTCGTGTCGTCGGCCGGGTCCGTTCAGCAGTCGGTCGATCTCGCGGGCGGAGTCGGCGGCGATCCTCGTGTAGGGGGCGCCGTGCAGAAAGACAGCGCGGACGCCGGATTCCACCAGGCCCTCGATGGCGGCATCGGAATGGGCGGGGGAAGGGTTGTTGTGGCACCAGTCGCCGATGGTCGTGATGCCGCAGTCGATCTGCCCCAGACCGCCGACGAGAGCGGCGATGCGCATATCCTCGGGCCGGTAGTAGTGGGCGATCGTGCCGTGCGTGTTGGCGAGGTACTGGGCCAGGGTCCAGTCCGTGCCGATCGTCCGCAGCCCGGTCTGCCAGGTATGCAGGTGCGCGTTGACCAGGCCCGGATGAATGATCCGACCGTCAAGGTCGATGATGTCCGCACCCGTGCTGTCGAGGCTGGGACCAACCTCGAGGATCGTGTCTGACTCGATGAGGATGTCCGCGTGCTCCCAGTCGGGGCGGTGTTGACCCAGGGTGATGATCCGCGCTCCACGCAGGAGGGTGCGCGTCATGGGCAGGCCTGCTTCGCGGAAGGGACCCGCACGGGGCTGTAGTGGTTGTCGCTCATCTACGTGGCAGCCGCCCTATTCGTGGGTCTGCAGAGAGGGGTGCAGGGGCGCGGTCGCCGCGGTGAGGGCAGCCGCAGTGGTGCGATCGATGATCGCGGCGAGGTATCCGTCTGGTCGGACCAACAGGAGCGTCCCGGGGTCCGGCCGGTACACGTCGGCGAACTCTCCGAGGGTGTCGACGAGGTGGAGAACCGCGGGATCCCCGAGGTGGGTGGAAGCCTCGGCGGTGATGACGATCCGCGTCAGGCCGGCACCAGCATCAGGCCATGCCACGTCAGCGATATCGGTGCTGGTGGCCGCGCCGAAACCGATGAGTGTGAACTGTGGTCCGTGCAGGACGTCGAACAGGCGTCGTGGCGTGCCGGAAGTCGTGGTCAGGCGCGCGTCGGGCGCCCGGTCGCCGACCTGCAGCCGCCGTGTCTGGCCGTCCGGACCGGTCAGCGGGCTGTGGCGGTAGCTGATTCCGAGCTGTTGCTCGGCGTCACCGCGGGTGATGCTGGACAGGTCCAGCGTGCCGAGCCCTTCGTACTTCTTGGTGGACAGCCCCAGGACCGCCGCGGCGATCGGCCTGCGTTCGGCCTCGTAGGAGTCCAGGAGTGCGGCGGGCGCCCCTGCCATGACCTGGGAGAGCTTCCAGCCGAGGTTGTAGCTGTCCTGGATTCCGGTGTTCAGGCCCTGGGCGCCGGCAGGCGTATGGACATGGGCAGCGTCCCCGGTGATGAACGCACGTCCTACCCGGTAGGAGCCGGCGAGCCTGATGTTCGGGCGGAACACCGATGTCCAGGAGATCTCGCCCAGCGAGACCTTGGAGCCGATCCGGTCCGCGATGCGCCGGCGTATGGCGTCGTGACCAAGGTCGGGGGTCTCCTCCGGGCCGATCCGGATCATCCACTGGAATGTCCCGGAGTGGGGCAGCGGGCAGGCTCCGACGAACGTCTTTCCTAGGCCCGGCCAGATGTGCCAGCGGTTCCGCGAGAGTCCCGAGGTCTCGGCATCAGCGATGATGACCCGGTCAGCGTCGTCGGTGCTGCCGGAGAATTCGATGCCGAGGGCCTTGCGCACGCGGCTGGACGCCCCGTCGGCCCCGACCAGATACCGGGCAGTGATCTGCTCGGGTGCGCCGGGGGGTTCGTCGGACTGGTGGATCGTCGCCGTGACGGTCTCGTCGTCCTGGGTCAGTGCTGTCAGGGTCTTCCCGAACTCTGCGACGACCCCGAGGCGACCGAGGCTCGCGTGCAGGGCGGCGTTGGTGCGGTCCTGCGGGATGAGCCACGTGTTCGGGTAGGGGACTCCGGGGCGAGCTTGACGGATCTTGTTCATCGGCCACGGGGCGGTCAGCGGGCCGAGGTGGATTCCCATCAGCGGGTAGGTGCTGCCTCCGGAGAGCACGTCGTCGATCGCGTCCAGGTCCTCCAGCACTTCCAAGGTGCGGGGCTGGACGCCTTTGGCGCGGGATCCGTCGAACGCGCCCCTCGACGCGTCGATGATCCGCACGGTGTGCCCCCGGCGGCGCAGGTCGATCGCCAGGGTGGTTCCTGCTGGGCCGGCGCCTACGACCAGCACGTCGATCGGGTCGTCGCTCATGGTTGTGCTCCCTGATGGGTGGTGGCGAAATCGGTGAACAGCTGTGCCGTCAGCTCCGGAAGCTCGAAGGAGACCATGTGCCCCGTCCGCCGGATCAGTTCGGCCTGGGTCGGGGCCAGCAGCTCCATGGCTTCGTCCCAGCGGTCTGCCGGGGTGACCTGGTCCTCATCGCCCCACAGCAGCATGGTCGGCAGCCCGCAGTCCCGCACGGCGCGGTAGAGGTCTTGGCGGCGCGCCAGTGCGAAGTCGGTGAGGGTGGCGCACAACGCGTAGATCGAGCCTTCGACCTGGTAGCACGGTCGGACCAGTGCGGCGAGTCGTTCGACCTGGGCGGGGTCGCGCAGGTTGTGGCTGAGGTGCCCCTCCAGCAGCGTGTGTCCCAGTGCGGAGCCGAGCAGCCGGTTCATGACCGGGATCCGCAGGAGCGCGGTGATCGAGGGCGTGCGGGCCAGCAGGCCGGCCGGCCCCACGATCACCAGGCTGGACACCGTCGACCGGGCCTGCAGTACGTACAGCATGCCGACGACCGCGCCCATTGAGCTGCCGATGACATGCCGTGGCGCCACTCCCAACCCGTGGACGAGGTCCTGGATCTGGCGCACGAACAGCGACTCGTCGTACGACGCGGTGACCCGGTCGGAGTACCCGCGCCCGTACCCGCTGTAGGTGAGGGTGCGGTAGCCGCGTTCGTGCAGCTCGGTGACCATCGGGTCCCAGTAGTCCAGCGGGATGGTCAGCCCCCCGACCAGCAGCACCAGCTGTCCTTCTGCGGGCCCGGTCAGCTCGTACTGGGTGAGTCCCTCGCTGCACCGTACGAAGTCTCCGCGGACCTGGGCGCGTAAGGCGTCGTTCAGTACGACGGTCTCACCGCGGGCGGTGAAGTACGGCAAGGTCATCGTGATCCGTCCTTGAGGTCGAGGGAGTCGAGGAAGCGCTCGATCGCCGAGGCGACCCAGTCGGGATCCTCGTCGGGCAGCAGGTGGCCGCCGGTGGGATGGACCAGCTCGATGGCCTGCGGCAGGTCACGGGCGAAATGCTGCCCGTCCATGCCGTGGCTGCTGATCACGAGCGTCGGCGCGGTGATCTTGGGGATCAGAGCGGAGCGGTCCAGCTGAGTGGTCCTGGCAAAGTCGATGAATGCCTCGCGGTTTCCCGGCTGGTTCAGCATCGCGTGTACCCGGTCGACCAGAGCGGGCGTCACGGCATCACGCGAGCCGGGCCCGACGCTGGTCCGCAGGTTGCGTTCGACTGCGGCACGACCGCTGCTGAGCCGGATGACCGCTCGGCCGACCCGGCTGCGGGCCAGTCGCATCACCAGTGGTGGCTTCTTGCCGGGGTAGCCGGTCGCGTTGATCAGCACCAAGGCGTCGACCAGGGTGGGCGCGTCCAGGGCGAGGTTCCAGGCGATGTTCCCGCCCAGCGAGTTCCCGGCAACGACCGCATGGGAGATGCCAAGTTCTTCCAGGGTGCGCCGCACCGTGCCTGTGGTGGTGCTGATGCGGTAGTCGCGATCGGGTCGGGGGCCGGTCAGCCCGAACCCGGGCAGGTCCAGCCGCAGCACGTCCGCCCGCGGTGCCAGGCGCTCCGCGATGGGATCGAAGGTGTCCAGCGACGATCCCGACCCGTGCAGGAGGAGGAGGGTCGGGCCACCTCCGGCGCGCTTGTAGTGCACCCGCAGGCCCCCCACCTCAACGAAGCGCGAGCCCGTGCCGTCCGTCGCAGCGTCCATACATATAACGGTAACAGTGTTGCCGAAATTAATCCACCACGGCCACCGCCGGCCGACAAGGCGATCACGTCCCAGTCGTGCGCGCACGGTGACCAACGCCCGTGGCGCTCGCCGACGTGCCGTCGGGTCGGCGTCAGGCCCTGGGTTCGCCGGCGGTTGTGGCCGCAGGGGCGGAACCGCGCGGCGTCAGGTAGGCGACGAGACGCGTTCGACCTTGTCGAGGAAGGGGGGACGGTGTCGCGTGGCAGGGCTACCGGCGCGCGGGCCGCATGAGTCTCCGCTGTCCGCGGGACACCAGGTCGCCCGGGGGCTACTACTGCCGTCCTGCCTGTGTGTCGGGGGAGGCGATCGACTCCCGCCAGATGATCTGGTTGAGCGGCTCTTCGTACTCGGGCGGCGCTTCCTTGCGCAGTGCCGCGACGAGGCGGAGCATGGCTCGGCGGCCGGCCTCGGCCCGGTTGTTGTCCACCGTGGTCAGCGAGGGGGACAGGAACGGACCGACGTCGTAGTTGTCCCACCCGGTCACGCTCAGGTCTCCGGGCACGCTCCAACCACGCTCGGCGGCGCCGCGCATCACTCCGACCGCCACGAGATCGTTGACGGCGAGGACGGCGACCGGGGGAGCGTCGTCGGGAAGAGCTCGCACCGCCTCGACGCCGATCTCGCCCGTCCAGCCGTGGCCGACGACTCCGAGCGACTCCAGCCCGAGGCGTTCGACCGTCTCGATGAACACCTGTTCTCGCGCTCGCGCGGAAAGGAAGTCGGAGGGCCCCGCGACGTGCAGAAAGCGCTTGTGGCCAAGAGAGGCCAGGCGCTCGATGAACAGCCGCACCGGAGTGGCATCGGCGAGCTCACCCGCGGAGTGCATCTCGTCGTCGAAGTTCGCTGACGTGACGATCGGAACATCGGGCGGAGCCTTGGTCTCGAGGCCGGGCTCCACGGGGGCGAAGGACAGTACGCCTTCGAACTCTCCTGATCCGGCCAGCTCCAGCACGCGCCGGCTACGGAGCCCGATGTGGCCGTCGACGCTGTGGACCTCCATGGTGTAGCCGGCGTGCTCTGCCGCGGCACCCGCACCGGCGAGCATGTGTACGGGGTTGTAGATGGGCAGTCCCATCACCACGGCGACGCGGCCTGTGCGCCTCGTGCGCATCGCTCGCGCCACGAGATTGGGCTGGTAGTTCAGCTCCTCGACGGCGCGCAGCACCCGCTCGCGCGTCTCGGCCGAGATCGACCCCTTCCCCGCGAGGACGTACGAAACCGTCGACTGTGCCACGCCTGCAAGGCGTGCGACATCGCGGCTGGTCGCGCGCTCCGCCATCGTCCGTTCCCCTCGTGGTCTTCCCGGTCGCACCAGTGTGCCCGCCCTGTGGGCCTGGCGACCGTCTTGACACCGGTCATCGTTGCGTACAGCATAGCGATACGTATCACCACCGATACGTATCACCACCCGTGTCGCCGAAGCGGCCGTCACGGGTCTTGCGACCTCAAGGAGGAGGGAGTCTCTTGAGCTCGATCACGCCGCTGCGGCGCCGTTCACGATCCTGCGGTCGATTCCCGCTGCCGCACCTGTCGGGTGCGCGACCTGCGACAAGGCGGTGCCCGCGATGAGCGCACTCGGCGAGCTTCGCCAGCTGCGTACCCGCCGTGCGGGTGGGACCGGTGACAAGAGCGCGAAGGCCGACGGTCGGGCCGCGCTCGGGTTCCTCGCGCCGTGGCTCGTGGGGTTCGTGGGCATCACGCTCGGTCCGATGCTGGTGTCGCTCTACCTGGCGTTCACCAACTACAACCTGCTCCAGGACCCGGTCTTCACCGGCCTCGACAACGTCCAGCGCATGCTCGGCGACGAGCGCCTCGCCCGGTCCCTCGGAGTGACGTTCACCTACGTCCTCGTGTCCGTGCCGATCCAGCTTGCTGTCGCTCTCGGCATCGCGGTCGTCCTCGACCGGGGCCTCCGTGGCCTCCCGCTGTACAGGTCGGTGCTCTACCTCCCGTCCCTGCTGGGCGGGAGTGTGGCCATCGCGGTCCTGTGGCGACTTGTCTTCGGTGCCGAGGGCCTTCTGAACTCGTTCCTGGCATTGTTCGGCATCCAGGGGCCGGCATGGATCGCCGAGCCGAGCACAGCACTAGGCACCATCATGGCGCTTCACGTGTGGACCTTCGGCTCGCCCATGGTCATCTTTCTCGCGGGCCTTCGCCAGATTCCGTCAGAGCTTCAGGAGGCGGCACAGGTCGACGGGGCGTCCAGGTGGAGACGGTTCCGCTCGATCACCCTGCCGCTGCTGAGCCCGATCATCTTCTTCAACCTGGTTCTCGGGATCATCGGATCGTTCCAGGCATTCACACAGGCCTTCATCATCTCCAACGGCAGCGGTGGGCCGGCGGACTCGACCCTCTTCTTTTCCCTGTACCTCTATCAGGAGGGATTCGCCGGCCTGAGAATGGGCTACGCCTCGGCCCTCGCGTGGCTGCTGCTCATCATCATCGGGGCGTTCACGGCGATCAACTTCTGGCTCTCCAAGTATTGGGTCTTCTACAATGACTGATCGCCAGCGAAAGATCCCTTCCTCGATACGCAGCGCGACGACGCACGGCGTACTCATCGTCGTCGTGCTGGTCATGTTGTATCCGCTCCTGTGGATGCTCGCGAGCTCGGTCCGGCCCAACAGCGAGATATTCACGAGCTCGGGACTCTTCGTCGACACGTTCGACTTCTCGCACTACCCCGATGGCTGGAACGCCCTGCAGCGCCCCTTCGGCGCGTATCTTCTGAATTCCGCGATCGTCGTGGCGGGGTCGGTCGTCGGGAACATCCTCTCGTGCTCGATGGCGGCCTACGCGTTCGCGCGCCTGAACTTCTCCTGGCGGCCGGTCGCATTCGTCATCATGATCGTGACGATCATGCTGCCGATCCATGTCCTGATCATTCCGCAGTACGTGCTTTACGCGCAGCTGGGATGGATCAATACCTTCCTGCCGCTGATCGTGCCCAAGTTTCTTGCCACGGACGCGTTCTTCATATTCCTCATGGTGCAGTTCATCCGTGGAATTCCGCGTGAGCTCGACGAGGCGGCTCGTCTCGACGGAGCCGGGCACGCGCGCATCTATCTGCAGATCATGCTGCCGCTGATGGTGCCGGCGATCGCCACCACCGCGGTGTTCACGTTCATCTGGACCTGGAACGACTTCTTCTCCCAGCTCATCTTCCTCACCAAACCCGACGGATACACAGTGCCTGTCGCCCTGCGCTCGTTCATCGACGCGCAGTCGCAGTCAGATTTCGGCGCGTTGTTCGCCATGAGCGTCGTATCGCTCGTCCCGGTGTTCTTCGTCTTCCTGCTCGGCCAGCGGTTCCTCCTGCGAGGGATCGCGACGACCGGCGGGAAGTAGACGCCGAACCATCGAGCACCACCCATTTCACGTCAAGCTGACACGGAAGGCAGTTTTTAATGCGACGGATACACAAGGGCGCGGGGATGGCGGCGCTGGCAGCCGTCGGCATGCTCCTCGCGGGCTGCGGGATCGCTTCTACCGGAAGTGGCGATGTCGAGCTCTCTGAGCAGGACGTCACGATCTCCATGACCTGGTGGGGCGGGGATGCCCGGACGCAGGCCACGCTGGAGGCCATCGAGCTCTTCGAGGCAGACCATCCGAACATCACCGTCGAACCGCAGTTCGCCGACTGGAGCGGCTACTGGGACCGGCTGGCGACGACGACCGCCGGAGGCGAAGCCCCGGACGTGATGCAGTTCGACGAGGTCTACCTCGCCTCCTACGGAGCAAGGGGCGCCCTGACGGACCTGGAGTCTCTCTCCGGCGTCCTGAAGACGGACGACCTCGATGACTCGGTGCTCGACTCGGGTCGGGTGGGCGAGCAGCTGCTGGGCCTGCCGATCGGTGCGGCGCCCAACGGCGTCATCATCAACAAGAGCCTGTTCGAGAAGTACGACGTGCCGCTGCCCGACACCACGTCGTGGACGTGGGACGAGTTCAACGCCACGGCGGAGGCACTCTCCGACGCTTCGGGCGGAGAGGTGCGCGGCGTCAACCTCTTCGGGGCTGACACGTTCAGCCTGCGGATCTGGGCGCGACAGCACGGTGACGAGCTGTTCGACGCCGACGGCAACGTCGCCATCAGCGCCAAGACCGTCGAGGACTACTTCGACCTGGAGCGGAGCTGGATCGACTCGGGCGCCTCGGCGTCTGCCGCCGAGTGGGCCGAGACCAGCGGAGTTCCCCTCGACCAGAGCTCGATCGTCACCGGCGGCGTCGGCATGATGTTCATCGCGGCCGGTTCCTTTCCCTCCTACCAGGCGGCTGCACCGGACTTCGAGTACACGATCGCGAACTGGCCGACGGACGACGCGACCGAGGACGGGTTCCAGTATCTGAAGCCGTCGATGTACTGGTCGGTCTCGTCCAGGAGTGAGCACCCGGCCGAGGCCGGTCTGCTGGTGAACTTCCTCAACAGCGACGAGCGCGTCGCCGAGCTGTTCGGGGTGGAGCGCGGCGTCCCGGTCAATCCGGTCATGAAGGACGCCGTCGCAGGCTCGCTCGACGAGGCGAACCAGCTGGTGGTCGACTTCACGGAGGACATGGGCGAGGAGTCCGGACCGGGCTCCCCGGTCACGCCGAACGGCGCCAGCGACGTGCAGACCATCATCGGCCGCTACAACGAGCAGGTGCTGCTGGGCCAGATGTCCGTCGAGGAGGCGGCGGCTGGCTTCATCGACGAGGTCCAGAACGCGATCGACGCCGCCTCCTGACCTCCTACGGCGACCACCCCGCGAGGCGCTGAGCCGCATCTTGGCTGCGCGTGGGCCCTTCTCCCGGCAGGGAGAAGGGCCCACACGTGAGTGCCGGTCAGACGTCCTTGCGACGGCGGACCACGCGGACGTCGCCTGCGGGCACGACGAGCGCGTCGTCGACGGTGAGCCCGGTGAGCAGCTCGGAGCCCTGGATGCTGAGCTTGGCGTCGTCGGCCGCATGGTTGATGAGGAAGACGAACTCGTCGGTGTCGGTCTCGCGCGTGCCGACCTCGAGGCCGGGAATCCTGTCGGTGACGGGCGCAGGGGCCGGCTCGATCAGATCGGTGACGAGCGCGTCGATCGCCGGGCCGTCGATCCCGGCCGAGACGTAGATGGCCCGGCCGCCTCCTAGATGGGTCCGGACGGTCACAGCGGGCCGGCCGTCCAGCGGCCCACCCTGGTAGCGCGCGACGACGTCGGCCTCGTCGGCGTGGACGTGCTCGGTCCACTCCCGGCCGCTCCAGCCGTTGTCGAGCCGGAAGGTCTCGCCTTCTTGCAGGGGGTAGAACTCCTCGGTCCAGGCGCCCAGGACGTCGCGGAACGCCCCGGGATAGCCGCCGAGGCGGACCTGGTCGTTCTCGTCGACGATCCCGGAGAACGCCGTGACGACCAGGGTGCCGCCGGCCGCGACGAACTCCTCGGCCCGCCTGGCCGTGTCGTCAGCGACCAGGAAGAGCTGTGGCACGACCAGGGTGTCGTAGCCGGCGAAGTCGTTCCACGGTGGGAGGACGTCGACGCCGTCGCCCCGGCGCCAGAACGCGGCGTGCCACGCGCGGACCGCCGCGCCGTAGGGCAGGAAGTTGTTCGGCTTCACACCGCGACGGATGGCCCACCCAGCCTCGTTGTCGAACAGGATGCCGACCCTGGCGGCCGGCACGCGGGAACCGAGGACGGGCGCGAGCCGCTCGAGGTGGGCGCCGAGCGTGCTGACCTCGCGGAAGATCTTGGTGTCCGGTCCGGCGTGGGGGACCATCCCGGAGTGGAACTGCTCGGCGCCGGCCCGGGAGGCGCGCCACTGGAAGTACATGACGCCGTCGGCGCCGTGCGCGACGTGGCTGATGGCGTCACGGATGAGCTCGCCCGGGTTCTTGGCGCGGTTGCGTGGTTGCCAGTTCACGGCGCTGGTCGAGTGCTCCATGAGGAGCCACGGCCGCCGGTCGGTGGTCAGGGAGCGCATCCGGTCGCCGGAGAACGCGACATCCTGCTGCGGCACGGGGTCGGGTGACCGCGTGTAGTGATCGTTGGCGAGGATGTCCATGTGCGGCGCCCAGCGGGCGTAGTCGACGGCGTCCGGTTCGGCCCCGACCATGAAGTTGGTGGTCACGGGCAGGTCGGGGGTGATCTCCTTGAGCAGCGTCCGCTCGGCGAGATAGTGCTCGAGCAGCTCGTCGGAGGAGAACCGGTCGAAGTCGAGCATGAGGGACGGGTTCTTCGAGTCGTTGCCACGAGGCGGCAGGATGTGCTCGAAGCTGCGGTAGTAGTGGCCCCAGAACGCCGTGCCCCAGGCCTCGTTGAGCTTCTCGACCGTTCCGTACTTCCGCTCCAGCCAGATACGGAACGCGGCGGCGGACACGTCGCAGTAGCAGTGTCCGTTGCCGCCGCCGAGCTCGTTGCTGACGTGCCACATCACGACGTGCTCACGCGAGCCGTAGCGTTCGGCGACGGCCCGGACGATGCGCAGGGCGTGCCTGCGGAAGTCGGGGTTGCTGGGGCACCAGCCCAGCCGGGCGCCGGGCCAGTGCTGCGTCATGTCGTGGTCGACGGGCGGGAACTCGGGGTGCTCGGCCAGGAGCCAGCTGGGCGGGGCGGCGGTGGGTGTGGCCAGGTCGATCGAGATGTCGTTCTGCTCGAGGAGGTCGATGATCTCGTCGAACCAGGCCCAGTCGTAGACGCCCTCTGCCGTCTCCAGCAGACCCCAGGAGAAGATGCCGAGGGAGACCATGTTGACCCCGGCCTTGCGCATGAGGTCGACGTCCTCGCGCCAGACCGACGGGTCCCACTGTTCGGGGTTGTAGTCGCCGCCGAAGCTGAGGCCCGTCGTGGGCCAGGGCTGGTCGGTGTGGGACAGGGTCATCCTTTGACTCCTCCGGAGATCAGGTCGAGCCGCCAGAAGCGCTGCAGGAACAGCACGAGGGCGATGAGGGGAACGATCGCGACGGCGGCGCCGGTGATCGCGAGCGAGTAGAGCGCGGGGGAGCCCGAGCCCTGGTACAGCAGCGAGCTCAGTCCAACCGTCAGGGGGAACGTGGACGGGTCGGCGAGCATGATGTAGGGCAGGAGGAAGTTGTTCCAGATGCCCACGAACTGCAGCAGGAAGACGGTGACCATGCCGGGCACCATCAGGGGCAGCACGATGCTCCGGAAGATGCGCCACTCGCCCGCGCCGTCGATCCGCGCGGCTTCGAGGGCCTCCTGGGCGATCGACCCTTCGGCGAACACCTTGCACAGGTAGATGCCGAAGGGACTGATGATGCTCGGCAGCAGCACGGACCAGCGGGTGCCGGCCAGCTGCAGCTCGGAGAGCAGGAGGTACTGCGGTACCGCGAGCGTGATGCCCGGGATGAGCAGACCGGCGAGAAGGGCGACGAAGAAGACGCGTCCCCCGGCGAAGTCGTACTTCGCCAGCGCGTAGCCGGCCGCTGCCGACACGAGCGTGGACAACAGCCCGCCCAGCCCGGCGTACAGCGCGGAGTTGAGCGCCCACATGCCGTACGCGCCGTCCTCACGGGTGAACAGGTCGCCCAGGTTCTGGAGGAGTCCGCTGCCGGGAGCGAACGTGAAGGAGCTGAACAGCTCGCCCGGTGCCTTGGACGCGGCGACGAAGACCCAGATCACCGGGATGAGGCAGTAGATCGCGCCGATGACGAGGATGATCGTGGGAACGACCTTGCCGCGCTGCAGAGGTGATCGTCCGGGACGGGCCGGAGCCGTGACCGTAGTCATGCCATTCCCCTTCGGCTGAGGCGACGGACGACCACGAGGACGACCACGGAGACGGCGGCCGTCCCGATCGCCAGCACCATGGATGCTGCGGCGGCCGAGGAGAGGTTGTCCAGCACGAACGCGTCGCGGTAGATCGTCATCAGCGGCGCCCAGGTGGTGGAGATGCTGTTGGTCAGCGGCATGAGCATCGCGGGCTCGCCGTACAGCTGGAGCGCGCCGAGCAGGGCGAAGATCGACGTGAGGACCAGCGCGGGGCCGACCAGCGGGACCTTGATCCGCAGGGCGACCTGGACCTCGCCGGCGCCGTCGATGCGGGCCGCCTCGATCATCTCGTTCGGGATGCTCCGCAGGGCCGTGTAGATGACGAGCATGTTGAAGCCGATGCCGCCCCAGACCGTGATGTTCGCGATCGACCCGTACAGGCCGTGCGGTTCCAGGAACGGGATGGTTCCGAGGCCCATCGCACGGGTCACGTACGAGAACGGGCTCGTGGCCGGCAGGTACATGAACCCCCACATGAGGGCAGCGACGACACCCGGCACGGCGTAGGGGATGAAGATCGCGGTGCGGCCGAACCGCTTGAGACGGGTTCCGCTCGCATCGAGCAGGAGGGCGAACAGCAGGGCCAGGCCCAGGGTGAGCGGTACCGCGATGATCCCGTAGATCGCCAGCCGGCCCAGGCCGGCCACGAGGCTGGCATTGGTCAGGACCTCGGCGTAGTTCTCGAACCAGACGAAGACCGTCCGACGTGTTCCGAGGATCCCTCCGCCGGTCAGCCGCTGGGCGAAGAAGCTCGATCCGAAGGCGTACCCGAGCGGGACGACGGTAAAGGCGACGTACAGGATCATCGCCGGGGCGCTGAAGAGATACGGCGCGACCCGTGGGCGGAGCGAACGTCTGCGCCGTGGCGGGTGCCGATGGTCAGTTCGTCGCGGGGCCGGGACGGCGGCGCGGTCGGTGGTGGCGTGACTCATGGTCGGTTCTCCCGCCGGCTGCGGGCTCAGTCGCCTTCCTTGACGGTGAAGCCCTGTTCCTTCATGTCCGCGACGACCGCGTCCTGGGTCGCGGTGAGGGCGTCCGCCCACGGGGTCCCGTTCTGGACGGCGGCGTTCATGGCGTCAGTGAAGGCCGCGGCGGCGACGTCGGTGTTGGGGCCCCAGGTCACCGGCTTGGTGTTCTTCGCGATCTCCGCGACGATCTCGTAGTAGTCGGTCTGCTGGGGCATGAGAGCGGGCGGGTCCTGCTCGGTCGCGATCTCCTGGCCGGACAGCGCGGCCGGATAGCCGTTCTGGACGTTGAGGATCATCTCGGCGCCCTCTTCGCTCGCGTTCAGCCACTTCGCGAACTCCGCGGCCTCCTCCGGGTGCTCGCTGGAGGAGGTGACGATGACGGACGACCCGCCCTGGAACGAGACCGTGGGGTCGTCCGCGTCCCAGCGGGGCAGCGGGGCCAGGGCCCACTTGCCGGCAGTCGAGGGGGCCACGCCCTCGATGACGCCGGGTGCCCAGACGGCCGAGGGCCACGTGAGCATGGTGCCGTCGTTGAGCTGCTTGTTGTAGGTCGGCGTCAGGATCGGGTCGGCGGCGATGAGCCCGTCGTCGTACATGTCCTGGAAGAAGTCCATGACCTGGCGTGACTTGTCACCGTCGATGTCGACCGTCCAGGTCTCGCCCTCCACCGACCACCAGTCGTCGCCGGCCTGGGCCGCGACCGGGGCGTACCAGCCCCAGCCGTCGGTGCTGAGGGAGGCCATCGTCAGGCTCGGGTCCTGCTCCTTGATCGTCGCGGCCGCGTCGCGGTAGTCCTGCCACGTCACCGGCGGTTCGACCCCGAACTTCTCGAAGATGTCCTGGCGGTACAGGAGCGCCATCGGGCCCACGTCCTGGGGAATCGCGAACGTGTGGCCGTCGAAGGTGGTCTGCTCCCAGGAGCCCGGTGCAAAGTTCTCCTGGACGTCGGCGACGTGGTCGGTGATGTCCAGGGGGACACCCGAGACGATCATCCGGGGGAGCGCGGTGTTCTCGACCAGGGCCAGGTCGGGAGCGTTGCCGGCGCGCAGCGCCGTGATGAGCTTGGCGGACGAGGTCTCGCCACCGCCCGCGTCGATGTGCTTGACCTGGATGTCCGGGTGCGACGCGTTGAACGCGTCCACCTCTTCCTGTGAGCCGGGGGCCCAGGCCCAGTACTCGAGCGTGACGGGCTCGCCCGTGTCGTCACCGGAGGCTGAGCAACCGGTGATCGCGATCGACGCGAGCCCGAGCGCGAGGACTGCTGCTGTGTTTCGTGCGGTACGCAAGACGTCTCCTTTGACCGAGCTTGGAACGTGGCCGCGGCGTGCGGCGGCCGCGTTCAGGTTCGCGGAGGTCTTCCGAGTTTGTCAAGCGACGAAAATAAGACGGGTGGACGTGGGCCGGGGCGTCCTTCGATGACCTGGGGGCGCGCCTGAGCGTGCTCCGTCGAGCCGACGGAGCACGCGACCGGGCTCCTCAGTAGTAGCCCTGGGTGCTCACGCTCCGGTAGAGGGCCAGCGCGGCGGCGGCCCTGGCCCATTCCACGAAGTTGAAGTCGGGCAGGTCGACCTGGACGTCCCGGTCGCCGAGGTGGGTGCGCTGGAGGGCCGAGTGGAACGGGCCGAGGCGACCCCGCAGGACGGTATGGCTCTCGCCGGTCAGGACGAGCTTGTCCGGGTCCAGGAGGTTCGTGAGATACCCGGCTGCCGTGCCGAGACCGTCCGCCGCGCGGGTCATGACGTCATTGCTCAGCGGATCCCCGTCGTCCGCGCGTGCCGCTACCTCGGACATGGTGCTCGATCCTGGGACGGCACGGGTGACCGCCGTCGTCGAGCAGACGCTCCAGAGGCATCCGCGATGTCCGAGAGGGCATTCGGGGCCACCGGAGAGGACCGGCACGTGGTCGAAGCGGCCGGCCGCGCCGTGGGCGCCGCGGATGATCTGCCGGTCCTCGACCAGGCCGAAGCCGATCTCCTGGCCCACCGAGATCAGGACCATGCTGTTCTGGCCTTCGGCGAGCTGGGGCCACTGCTCGAACGCCGTCAGGGCGACCACGTCGTCGTCGACCCAGAGCGGGACGTCCCATGCCGCGGTGAACTCCTCCTGGAGCTGTTCGCCGATCCCGCGGATCTGCCGGTGCGCCGGGTCGAGCCCGACCCTGCCGAGCGGGCCGCAGATGGCGACAGCCGCCACCCGGAACGACGATGCCGTCTCCTGGAGCCACCTGGCCGCCAACGCGACGACCTCGCTGGGCGCCTCGGTCTCCAGCGAGGCGCTGTCCTCCCAGACCACCCGCCCGTCGAGGTCCACCAGCGCTGCGATGACGTCTGTCCCGCGCAGGTGCAGGCCCAGGAACTGGTACGCGGTCGTGACCGCGTGGAGCATCTCCGCGGGGCGTCCCGTTGCGGCCCGCAGCTCCCGGTGCCCCTCGACCAGCAGGCCGGCGGCTTCCAGGTCGCGCGTGATGGCCGTGAGCCGGGCGCGCGAGATGCGGAGCTTGCGAGCGATGTCGCTCCGCGAGAGCCCGCCCCGCCAGAGGACCTGGTTGAAGGCGGCCTGGGTCGTCGGATGGAACTCCGGCCACCGCTCGATACCGCTGTGCCGGAGAGCGGCAGCCGTGTTCATCGGCACGAACTTAGCAGAGTGCGGGTGGCCTGCCCCGGTTCGCGTGGTCCGCCCCCCCGCACTCCTGGTCACGACGACGAACGCGAGTCCGCGGCGCTCGCCTCCACCGCGGCGACGGTCGCGACCGCGGGGGTGCCCCTGCTCGAGCCGACCGTGACGGTCAGGCCCCGGATCGTCACGGCGGGGAATCGCATGACCCGGCGGTACCCCACGGACTCGGCCTGGGCGAGGACGACGTCGCGGCCTCCCACCACGGCGCGGACGGTCAAGCTCTCGATGCGCTGGCCGTGCCGGATGTCCTCGCTCACGACCACGGCTCCGATCGGCCGTGGCTCGTCGAACGTCAGCTCGACCGCGGGGTGCGCGTCGGCCGGGTCCGGTCGCCACGTGGTGTCCCGGTGCGGGCCGAACTCGCACGAGAAAGCGGTTGGGAGCGTGCCAGCCCCCGTCTCGCCGCGAATGGACGACGGGTAGGCGCACGAGGGCACCACCCCGGTGCGGAACCGTTCGACGAGCTCGCCCAGCCGTGCGAGCTCACGCTGGTCCGGCTCGGCGACGAGGCCGCGAGCATCCGGCGGGACGTTGAGGAGGAACGTCGCGTTGCCTCCGGTGGAGCCGCACCAGATCTCGAAGAGCTCCTCCGCCGTGCGCACGGCAGAGTCCTCCTCGGCGTGGTGGAACCAACCGGGCCGGATGGAGGTGTTGACCTCGGCGGGGTACCAGACGAGGTCGTCGAGGTGGCCGGCCAGGGCCTCGCGGCTACCGAGATCCTCGTCGTTGCTGCGTACCAGGCGCGAGAACTGACCGTCGTCGACCTGCTGGGACTGCTGCGCGATGCGTTCCGCGTCACGCAGCGCGCCAGGGACGACGCTCCACTCGTTCGTGCGCGTGTGGCCGGCCTCGTTCCCGCACCACCGGACGTCGGGTCCGCAGACGCTGATGACCGCGTCCGGCTGGAGGCGGCGGATCGTCTCGTAGTAGCGGTCCCAGTCGTAGACCTGGACGCGACCGTCGGGGCCCTCGCCGTTGGCGCCGTCGAACCAGACCGAGAAGACCGGGCCGTACCGGGTGAGGAGCTCGGTGAGCTGCGCGACGAAGAAGTCGTCATAGGCTCGGCCGGAACCATAGGTGCGCTCGGTGCGGTCCCACGGCGAGAGGTAGACGCCGAACCGGAGGCCGTGCCGCCTCGCCGAGTCCGCTACCTCGGCGACCAGGTCACCGGCGCCGTCGCGCCACGGGGCAGAGGCGACGGAGTGGGCCGTCACGTCGCTGGGCCAGAGACAGAAGCCGTCGTGATGCTTGGCCGTGAGGATCACGCCCGTCATGCCGGCGCTCCTGATCGACCGCATCCATTGATCGGTGTCGAGCCCGGTGGGGTCGAAGAGCGCTGGGTCCTCGTGACCCAGGCCCCATTCGCGGTCGGTCATCGTGTTCATCCCGAAGTGGATGAAGGCGTAGAACTCCAGATTCTGCCAGGCGAGCTGGCGTTCGTGGGGTCGGACCGCGGCGAGGCGGTCGGTCTCGTCGGCAACTGAGGTCATCGGTTCCTGCCTGGTTGTCGTGTCGGGGGCGGCGCCGGCGCGGGCCGGGCCGAGTTAATTTTGTGAGTTGACAAACGAGAACCCTACAGGGTGGGCCGTGATAGGCGGGTCCCAGAGCCCCACCGGGGGCGTTTGCAGTGTCGGCCGTACTCGGTCGGTGACCTCGAAGCCCGACCCGTCGGCCTCTTGACCTCGCAAGACATCGCCGTACAAGTCGTCTGCAAGGTTTCTGCAACAGAGCCTTCATAAATTTGGTGCGACCACTCCGGGCCCTACGACTCACAACAGCTCAGTGCCATCGACTTCGCGGACGGGATGTCCGTTTATGTTCTTTGGCAAAACAACCTCCGCGACAGCAACGGCAACTGGCAGGCTTACCGCAATGGCCGTTGTGAGTACTTTGGCGGCTGGGACAACTGGGGTGAGTGCGCCATCGACATCTACGAGCACACCACGTCCCCGAACGCCAAGGGCGGCAAGGGCAGCCGCGTCCGCATCAAGGCGTGCGTCAACGTTCCCCGGCTTCCTGACGACTGCAGCGACTGGACAGGGTACGTCTACAACGACCAGTGACCACCAGTCAGAAGAAGCGTGACTCGTCCTCGTCCTCCTGAGCGAAGCGCCGGGTGTCGTCGGTAAGCCGGCCGACACCCGGATTGCTCGCTCCCGAAGCCCCCGGGGTAAGCCGTAAACTCTCATCCTTCCCTGGAATGAGAGCCTCCGTCAGAGCCGGGGCGAGACAGCACCGTGGCTTCGCCCTGGTGCCGTGCTTCCTGTACTCGTCAGTTCTTCAGGATCGTGCCCGAACGAGTGAGCACGAGCGGAGCCGGGGTCGGTGCACCGGTCAGCGGAACCACCTCGACCGGGACGTCCGAGGCCCCGAGGACTGCCCGCGGCACCGGCCCGAGACGGACCAGGTGCCGCAAGTCCCGCTGGTGCCGGGCGATCATCAGGAGGTCCGCTTCCGTCGCAGCGTCGACCAGGACGCGCGCCGGCTGTCCGCGGGTGAACGACGTCTCCACCGCGACGTCGGGAAAGACGTCGGACCAGTCACGTGCCAGCGCCTGCAGCGACCTGCCCTCGGACCGGTGCCGGTCGCCCGGGAGGGCGTCAACCTGGGCGACGGCGGCGAGATCCGGGACGTCGCACACATGCACGATCTCCAGGGCCGCACTCCGTGCGGAGGCCTCCGCGAACGCACGTGCCAGCAGCCCGCCGGCGTTCGTACACGACTTGACCCCGACGATGATGCGGTGGTGGTGCCGGGCCCGCCAGTCGGCGGGGACCACCACCACGGCGGCCGCCGTGCGCGCGGCGATCTCCGTGATCACGGCGCTGACGCCGGGCCGCTCGGGGCTCCACGGTGTCGTTTGCCCCAGGACCAGGAGGTCGCCGGCCCCGGCGGCCGCGACCAGCTCGTCCGCAAGCGTGCCGCGCCTGAAACGCCAGTCGAACTCGACGTCAGGCGCGGCGACGCACGCCTCCGTCATGTACGGGTCCATGATCTGGCCCGTGTCGTCGTGGTCCAGGACATGGACCATCCGTACACCGGTGCCCCGCGCGCGGGCCTCGTCAATGGCGAACCGGAGCGCACCCAAACCTTGTCCCCTCCCGTCGACGGCGACGACGACGGCTGGAGCCGATCTCTGCGTAATGACCATGACGGACCGTCCTTCGACTCGATATTTCCTTCGAGACTGCCCGCATGCGAGCGGTCCTCGGCAGGGCTGAGGGTCACGAATCGGCGGGACCTTCTCCGTTGTGCCGGGGACTTTCGTCCCTTTCCGGCGGCGGGACTACGGCCACCGGGCACGCCGCATGGTGGATCAGAGCCTGGCTCGTGGATCCCAGCAGGAGCCCCCGGAACCCGCCCCGTCCCCGCGACCCCACGTGCCAAGGGGCGACGGGGACCGGCGTCCAGACGTGGACCAGCACCAACGGAGCGCGACGGCGGCCGGCTTCCCGGGCCGCCCAGAGCAATGCCTGTGTCGCCGAGGCCGAGCCGTCCACGCCGACCACCACGGGACCCTGCTGCGTCGTCCGGGTCATCGGAACCCTCTCCTCACGATCATCGGGGCTGGTGGTGCGCGTGCACGACCACGACCGGGCACGGCGCCGACCGGAGCACGGCGTCAGGAACGCTGCGCAGCACGCGGCCCATCAGTGGCTGGTGCCTGCGCCCACCCACGAGCAGCAGGTCCTCGGGGGTGAGCCCGTAGCACAGCACGGAGGCAGGGGCTCCACGACGCATCACGATCGTGCAGGTGACCTGCGGGTACTTCTCCGACCACCGCGCCACCCGGTCGGCCAGGTCGGCCCTGGCCGCCTCGCGCCACGAAGCGGCGACGGGGTCCATCTCCGGGAGAGCCGCGGAGATCGCGTCGGTGTCCGTCACGTGCAGCACCTCCAGGGTGCGGTCACGTGCGGCGGCCTCGGCGAACGCGGCGCCCAGCACGTCCGGTTCGTCGTCCCGGTCCACGCCCACCCGGATCCGCCTCGGGTCTCCGGTGGTCGCTCCGGACGGGATCACGGCGACGGCTCCAGGAGCGGTCGCTGCCAGCGCGGAGGAGGTCGAGCCGAGCACCATGCGGTCGAACCTCCCCAGGCCGCGGCGTCCGACGACGACCAGACCGCAGGTCCTGGACCGCCGGCTCAGCTCGTGGGCGGCGTCGCCGGCCACCACGACCACCTCGGCGTCCCGCTCCGGGTGGTGCTCGGTGAGCCAGGTGCGTGCCGCATCGGCAGCCCGACGGGCCTGGTCCCGCAGCTCGCCGATCAGACCGCCGATCCCCGGGTCCGGGGTGATCGGGACGCCGTAGGTGGCCACGGCTGTCAGGTGCGTGTCGTGCAGGTCGGCGGCGCGTGCTGCCCACTCCAGGGCGGCCAGGCTCTCGGCCGAGCCGTCGACCCCGACGACGATGCCGTCGTACCAGGTGATGCTCATGATCGTCCTCCTTCGTCCCCCTCAGGACACCAGCCGGGTGACGTCGTCCGGCAGGGACCGGGGGCCTGCGGGAGCGGGACGAAGGTCCCCGCGGGTTCGCCCCGGCTCGCGCGCTACCGTGGCTCCGGGAGGCACCACAGGAGGCACGGATGGATCGGACGAACACCCCGCAGGACCGCACCGACCTGCTGCTGGAGGCGGTCGTCACGGTCAGCCGTGGCCTGGACCTGGAGACGGTGCTGCACCACATCGTCGAGACCGCGATCGAGCTCGTCGACGCCCGGTACGGTGCGCTGGGCGTGCTGGGTGACGACGGTCGGATCGCCCGGTTCCTGACCGTCGGGCTGACCGACGAGCAGATCGCGGCGATCGGTCCTTACCCCACGGGGCACGGCGTGCTGGGTGAGCTGATCCGCCACCCCGTGCCGCTGCGCCTGCACGACCTGTCCGCCCATCCCGTCTCGGTCGGCTTCCCTGCGCACCACCCGCCGATGCACACCTTCGCGGGGATGCCGCTGCGGGTGCACAGTGCGCCGTTCGGCAACCTCTACCTCACGGACAAGCGCGGCGGGGGAGACTTCACGGCCGAGGACGAGCGGGTGCTGGAAGCCCTCGCCTCGGCGGCGAGCGTGGCCATCGAGAACGCGCGGCTGTACGACGTCGCGCAGCTCCGCGAACGCTGGGCGCGCGCCAACGACCGGATCTCCCGCCAGGTCCTGGCTGGATCGTCGCCCGACGACGTCCTGACGCTCATCGGCAGCCAGGCACGCGAGGTCGCCGACGCCGACCTGACCGCCGTCTCGGTGCCGGACCCGGACACCGGTCGCCTGGTGCTGCAGGCAGCCTCGGGGCTGGGGGCGGAGGACCGGGTGGGTTCGGTCCTGTCGGCGGACGGGACGTTCGCCGCGCTCACGCTCCGCACCGGGGTGCCGATGGTCACCGACGACGCCACGAAGGATGAGCGCGCCGAGTTCGCTCTGGACCTGCCGGTGGAGCTCGGCCCGCTGGCCGTGTGGCCGCTCGGCGAGCACGGGCGTGTCCGCGGTGTCCTGGCCGCGGCACGCGTCCGGGGCAGCCAGCCGTTCTCGTCGGTGGTGGTGGAGGCGCTGGGTGCCTTCGCCGCGCAGGCCGCCGTCGCACTCGAGCTGGCGGAGGGACGTGCTGACGCCGAACGGCTCGTCCTGCTCCGTGACCGCGAGCGGATCGCCCGGGATCTGCACGACCTGGCGATCCAACGGCTGTACGCGACCGGGCTCTCGCTGCAGCGGGTGGCGCGTACCGCGCCACCGGAGGTGGCCGCGCAGCTCACGACGGCGGTCGAGGAGGTGGACGAGACGATCGCCCTGGTGCGGACCACCATCTACCGGTTGCAGCCAGGTGAGCGGTCCGGCGGTGTCGACGCCCGCCGGATCGGTCTGCGCTCCCGCGTCATCACCGAGGTCGACGCCGCCGCGGTCTCGCTCGGGTTCGCGCCGCGGCTGCGCTTCGAGGGTGCGGTGGACACGTTGGTGCCGTCGGACGCCGCCCACCACGTCGTCGCGGTGGTGCGTGAGGCGCTGTCGAACGTCGCCCGGCATGCGTCAGCTTCCCGGGTGGAGGTTCGGCTGGCGGTGGCCGACGACCTTGTGCTCGTGGTGAGCGACGACGGCACGGGCATCCCGCCGACGGCCGCACGCAGCGGGCTACGCAACCTGGCGCAGCGTGCCGGCGAGCTCGGCGGGTCGCTCGCCATCGAGCCCGCGGACCCAGGTGCGGACCGGGGTGGGACGCGTCTGGTGTGGCGCGTGCCGATGCCCGGCGACGACTCCCTGGGGACCTGACTCGAACGTCGTCTCCGTCGCCGTCAAGGGCGTCGAGGTCAGTGCTGTCGGCGTTCGTCCTGTTCGAGGCGGTCGGCGAGCACGGCGGCCTGCGCCCGCCGTTCGAGGCCGAGCTTGGCGAAGATGCTGGAGACGTAGTTCTTGACCGTCTTCTCGGCGAGGAAGAGCTCCGCGCCGATCTGCCGGTTCGTCAGGCCGTGCCCGATCAGGCCGAGGATGCGGCGTTCCTGGTCGGTCAGGCCGGCAAGCGGGTCGGGCTCGTGGTGGGCTCCCGCGCGGATGCGTTCCATGACGCGGGCCGCTGCCCGTGGGTCGAGCATCGACCCGCCGGAGGCGACCGTCAGCACGGCCTGGACCAGGTCGGTGCCGCGGACCTGCTTGAGGACGTAGCCGGCGGCTCCGGCGAGGATCGCGTCGTAGAGGGCTTCGTCGTCGGAGAACGAGGTGAGCATGAGGCAGGCCAGCTCCGGCATGCGGGAGCGGAGCTCGCGGCAGACGGTGACGCCGTCGCCGTCGGGCAGCCGCACGTCCAGGACGACGACGTCGGGGGTCAGCGCGGGGATGCGGTCGAGCGCTTCGCGGGCCGAGCCCGCCTCGCCGACGACGGTCACCCCGGGCTCCGACTCCAGCAGGTCCGCGACGCCGCGGCGCACCACCTCGTGGTCGTCGACGAGGAATACGCGTACGTCCATGCGATCCACGGTAGCGGTCTGCTCTGCCGTGGCGGTGGGCCGCCCCGGGGGCCCCCGGGGGGGGCCCCCGGGGAAGGGGTGGGGGGGGATAGCCAGGGGGGGGACCGCGGGGCCCCGGGGCGGGGGGGCCCCAGGGTGG
>NZ_JBHXBG010000005.1:53829-71530 GCF_042726755.1 Promicromonospora sp. NPDC060271
CCCGGGGACCACCGGGACGGGCACCGCGGAGACGGAGTGCTGTGTCATCGCAGGACGGGGAACCGCTGGACCAGGGGCAGGCGTGCCCACTGCTTGCCGAGGCCGACGGTGTCACCGGCGAGGAAGGCGGCCAGCCCGATCAGCAGGACCGCGTCGATCAGGTGGTAGTCCACGAACGGGTTGTTCTCCAGGGGCAGCGACGCGAGCCACATCAGGAGCATGAGGAGCGCGCCGGTCCCGGCCGCGACCCGCATCCCGATGCCGAGTGCCAGGGCGAGCCCGATGCCGAGCAGGCCGAGCATGAACAGCCAGTCGACGACCGGGTTGCCGGCCAGGGAGCCGAAGAAGCCGGCGAACGGGCCTTCGACGCCGCTGAGGTAGCCCTCGGTCGGGGAGCCGCCGTTGATCCAGGCGCGCTCGGTCGGTGTGCCAAGGCCCCAGCCGAACAGCTTGTCGCCGAACGCCCAGAGGAACTCGACGGCCAGCAGCAGCCGGACGCCCGCAAAGCTGTACCGGGCGACCGTCGCGCTCGTGACGGTAGCGGCGGCCGTGTCGGCGGACACGGCACGCTCACGCGCTACCGGGCCGTGCGACAACGGTGCGGAGTGGTGGCTGATGGAGCTCATGATGTTCCTCCTCGGGTTGCGCCGGAACCGTTCCGGCTGCCTGGTACCAGCGTCCCGCGAGCGATGTGGACGGGTGCAGGGCCACGTGGCTCCTGTCGGTAGGACCTTGGTCCTGGGCCGGACCGGGTCGATGGCCCCGGGCGGCGTCTACCAGGTGGAGTCGCCGCGGATGACGGCGTCGGACCCGCCGTCGACGAAGATGACCTGGCCGCACAGGTGCGAGTTCTTCTCGCTGACGAGCCAGGTCAGGAGGTACGCGGGCACCTCGGGCCGCATGAAGCCGTTCAGCGGCATGGGCACCAGGGCGGACATGGCCGCGCGCTGGATCTCCGTGCCGATCATCCCCGCGACCATGGGAGTCTCGACGACTCCCGGCGCGATGGCGTTGAGCGGAATTCCTGCGCCCGCCCACTCCGTCCCCGAAGCGGCTCGCCGCAGCCATCGGCACAGGGCAACCTTGGAGCTGGCGTAGATGAGGTCGTTCTGCCGCGCCTCGACGAGCTTGGCGGCGCGCTCCAGCGCACCGGCCTCGTCGCCCGCGAGGCACAGGTCCACCAGCTCGGCGTCCGACGGCATGAGGCTCGCCATCGATGCCGTGGCGACCGCGCGAGGGGCTCGCGAGCCGGCGAGCAAGGGCTGCAGCTCCTCCAGCGTCGCGACCGTGCCGAAGAAGTTGACCGCGACGTCGTCCGGGGTCTGGTGCGCCACACCGGCGTTGGCGACGACCCCGTCGATGTGGTGCCGGCGTGCCCGGACCTCCTCGACCATCGTGGCCTGGCCGTCCGGGGTGCGGAGGTCGGCCTCGATCTCCGCGTCGTGGAGGTCCACACCGATGGCCCGGTCACCTCGCTGTTCGAGCAGCCGCAACGTCGCGCGGCCGATTCCCGAGGCCGAGCCGGTGACGACGATGGTGCGCATGATGGTTCCTCCGTGTCGTGCCGATCCCGGCAGGCCGCCGGGTAGCTCTCACGCTAGGTATCGGAACTCGGCGCGGCCCTGTGCCGTCGGTCCCGAGGCCTCGGGCCGTTGGTCCCTGGTGCGCGCCCTCGCTCGCGGGGAACGCTTGGGGGCATGCTCGCTCTCCCACGACGGGAGAGGCACCGATCGACAGGAGCACCGTCATGACCCACACCTGGAACGTCGCCATCCGCCTGTTCGACGCGGACGACATCGAGCGGGACGGCACGCTCACCGCCGCGCACGCCGTGCTGACCACGTCCAGCGGGACAACGCTCGAAGGCCATGGGCGTGCCCGGCGCAACCCGGACGACCCGCAGGTCCGTGAGATCGGCGAGGAGCTGGCCGCCGCTCGCGCTCTGCGGGACCTGGCAGACCGGCTGTTGCGGGCGACGTCGGACGACATCGCGCAGATCGAGCACCGCCCCGTCCATCTGCACCCGTGACCGCGGGTAGCCCGGCCCGGCCCAGCCGCCCGTCGTCCGTCCCGTCGACGATCTCCGAGCCGGCCGACCCGTCGCTGCGGGAGGCGGACGACGTGGTTCGCGAGCTCGGCGTCGATCCCGCCGTCGGGCTGAGCGCCGCCGAGGCCGCACGCCGGCTGGCCGCCGACGGGCCGAACGAGCTGCGCTCCAGGCCGCCCGTACCGCTCTGGCGCAAGGTGCTCGAGCAGTTCCGCGACCCGCTCGTGGCCCTGCTGCTGGTCGCCGTGGCCATCTCGGTCATCGTCTGGTGGGTGGAGGGCGCCGAGGGCGTGCCCGTCGACGCGGTGGTGATCGCCGCGATCGTGGTGCTCAACGCGGTGCTCGGACTGGTCCAGGAGAGCAGGGCGGAGAACGCCGTCGCGGCGCTGCGGTCCATGACCGAGGCGACGTCCACGGTCCTCCGGGACGGTCGCCGGGTCACCGTGCGATCCGCGGAGCTGGTCCGCGGCGACGTGCTCGTGCTGGCAGAGGGCGACGCCGTCGGCGCCGATGCGCGTCTCGTCAGTGCGACCGCCCTGCGGGTCCAGGAAGCGTCGTTGACCGGTGAGTCCGAGGCGGTGCTCAAGGACGCGATGGTCCTGCCGGCCGCCGCTCCGCTCGGCGACCGGTTCGACATGGTCCACAAGGGCACCGCCGTCGCGCAGGGCGTCGGAAGGGCCGTCGTGGTGGCCACCGGTATGGGTACGCAGATGGGCGCGATCGCACGGCTCCTCGACGCCACCGAGGAGGACGCCACCCCGCTCCAGCGGGAGATCTCCCGGGTGAGCAAGGTGCTCGGCCTCACGGTGATCGGTATCGCCGTCGTCGTCATGGTCGTCGCCGCCCTGGTCAACGACGTCCGTTCGGCGGCCGACCTCGTCGCGGTCCTGCTGCTCGGGGTCTCGCTGGCCGTGGCAGCGGTGCCCGAGGGCCTGCCCGCCATCCTGTCGGTCGTCCTGGCGGTCGGCGTGCAGACGATGGCACGCCGGAACGCCGTCGTGAAGAAGCTGCACTCCGCGGAGACGCTGGGCTCGGCGTCGGTCATCGCGTCGGACAAGACCGGCACCCTGACCAAGAACGAGATGACCATCCAGCGGGTCGTCACCGCCTCGGGCGAGGTCGTGCTCACCGGTGTGGGCTACCGGCCCGACGGCGATGTGCGCGCGGGGCCGGACGGCGACGGGGGACTGCTCACGGATGAGCCGCTGCTCCGGGAGGTGACCATGGTGCTGGGCGGCGGCTCGCTCGCCAACGACGCCCAGCTCGTCGACGAGGACGGCGAGTGGACCGTACAGGGCGACCCCACCGAGGCAGCGTTCCTCGTCGCGGCGCACAAGCTCGCGGGCACGGTGGACCGCGTGGCCGCCTTCGAACGCCGTGGCGAGGTCCCGTTCACCTCCGAACGCAAGCTGATGTCCGCGCTCGTCGACCCGCCGGGGGAGGGTGCCTGGGCGCTGGTCACCAAGGGCGCCCCCGACGTGCTGCTCGGACGCTGTACCGCCGTGCAGGTCGGCGATGAGACGGTCCCGCTCGACGACGAGCTGCGCGGAGCGGCGCTCGACGCGGTCGAGCGGTTGTCGGACCGGGCGTACCGCACGCTCGGCGTCGCCTACCGCCGGGTCGCGGAGGGCCTCGGGCCGGAGCGGCTGGAGGAGCACGAGTCCGACCTGGTCTACCTCGGAGTGGTGGGCATCATCGACCCGCCCCGGCCCGAGGTCACGACCGCGGTGGCCGAGGCCCGTCGGGCAGGCATCCGCGTCATGATGATCACCGGCGACCACCCGGTCACCGCCATCCGGATCGCGACCGACCTGGGCATCGTCGAGCGCGGGGCACGAGCGGTCACGGGCACGGAGCTGGACGGCCTCGACGGACCCGGCCTGCGCGAGGCCACGCGCACCGTCTCGGTGTACGCCCGCGTGGCCCCGCAGAACAAGCTGCAGATCGTCGACGCGCTCCAGGCCGACGGGCACGTGGTCGCCATGACCGGGGACGGCGTCAACGACGCGCCCGCACTGAAGACCGCCGACATCGGCGTCGCCATGGGCGTCACCGGCACGGAGGTGACCAAGGAGTCGGCCAAGATGATCCTCGGCGACGACAACTTCGCGACCATCGTCGCGGCCGTGCGGCAGGGCCGCGTCATCTTCGACAACATCAAGAAGTTCCTGCGCTACCTGCTCTCCTCCAACATGGGCGAGGTGTGCACCGTGCTGCTCGGCGTGCTGTTCGCCGAAATGGTCGGCCTGGAGGGCGTGGCCGGTGGCGAGGCCGTCGTCGTGCCGCTGCTGGCCACCCAGATCCTGTGGATCAACCTCGTCACCGACTCCGGCCCGGCCCTGGCCATGGGTATGGACCCCGAGACCGACGACGTCATGGCCCGGCCGCCACGGGGCATGCACGAGCGGATCATCGACGCGCGCATGTGGACGGGCGTGCTGAGCATCGGCCTCGTCATGGGGGTCGCTACCCTGCTCACCATCGACATCTTCCTGCCGGGGGGTCTGGTCGAGGGGGTCGACTCGCTCGCCGTGGCTCGCACCGCCGGGTTCACCACCCTCGTCCTGGCCCAGCTCTTCAACGTGTTCAACTCCCGGTCGGAGACGACGAGCGCGTTCCACCGCATGTTCGCGGGCCGCTGGCTCTGGGGAGCGATCGGGCTGGGCGTGCTGCTCCAGGTCGCCGTCGTCCAGGTGCCGTTCCTCCAGGTCGCCTTCGGCACCGCGAGCCTCGACCTCGCGCACTGGGGTGTCGCGGTCGCCATGGCCTCCTCGGTGCTCTGGTTCGACGAGCTCCGCAAGCTGCTGTGGCGGGCGCGGCATCCCGGTGCGGTGGCGTAGGTGCCCGTGGCGGCGCTCCATCATCATCTCCAAGGGCTCCGGCAAACCCGGTCTGCACCTGCCGACCTGGGTGGGCGGCGTGCCCGGCGTCTCCGCGGCGATGACCCGGTACATGGCGCGGAAGATGGACAAGCTTGACATCCCGCCGATCGCCGAGTTCGTCGAGATGATCGCCGACACCGGCGCGGGACTGTACGCGTGCCAGGCCTCGGTCGACCTGTTCGGCTTCACCAGGGACGACTTCATCGGGCCGGTCAAGGACGTCATCACGGTCGGCGAGTTCTACGACCTCGCGGCCGGCGGCCAGATCATCTTCACGTGACCTGCTGTGCCCTCCGGCGGGAGCCGGTGCCCCGAGCTCGGCCGGGGTCGACGGCAGGGCCGAAAGTCCCGCCGTAACGGGACGCTCAGCCCTGCCGGGCAGCCCGGGCGGACGAGGATCCTGGGCAAGGAACCTGGGGGGACCGATCTCGCGGAGGAAACTCGCCATGCGTGCCCTGATCGTCTACGAGTCCATGTTCGGGAACACTCGAGCCATCGCCTGGTCCATCGCCGCGGGCATAGAAGCGTCGATGCACGCCGACGTCCTCGAGGTGGGCGCGGCGCACGACATCGTGCCCCAGGACGTCACACTGCTGGTCGTCGGCGGGCCGACGCACGCGTTCAGCATGTCCTGGCCGTCGACCCGACGGGACGCCGCCGCGCGAGCACCGTCCGTCATCTCACGCGAGCGCGGGATCCGCGAGTGGCTCGGAGCGCTCCCGGGGGTGATGTCCGGGTCCAGGACCGAGGCCACCGCATTCGACACACGAACGACCGCGCATCTCACCGGGTCCGCCGCCCGAGCAGCCGCTCGCAGGCTCGACAGGCTCGGCTACCCCCTCGTCGCCGCTCCCGTGAGCTTCCGGGTCATCAGCCTTACCGGTCCGCTCGCCAGCGGTGAGCTCAACCGAGCCAGAACATGGGCCAAGGCTCTGGGATCCGAGGTGGCGGCCCGCCGGAGCAGCAGGACCTCTTGAGCTCCGGCGGCCGCCTACCGTACAGCGGCCGGCTGGATCGGGGGCTGCTGGATCAGGGCGAGACCTTGAGCGGAACGGAGCGGCGAGGCGTGTGCTCCGGCATCGAGCTGTACCCCAGCCGCATGAGCATCTGCGGTGCCCCGTCGAGCGACAGGACTCGGCGCAGGTCATGACGCGTCGTCGGGTTCTCCAGGACGGTGGTCGCGAACGAGGCATGGACGAAGTAAGTGGTGGCCACCAGCAGCACGTGCTGCAACGCCTGGCCCGCCGCCACCCAGCCCCGGGCGGAGTCCCCGGCGGTCGAGAGAATCGCCAACGTCGACCGCTCCTCGAACTGCGCCTTGCCGGTGCTCGCGATGAACCGACGCACCGGAGCCCGGTCGTCGTCGGCGGCAGGACCGAGCAGGTCCCGCGGGATGCCGTCCTCACGGCCGGGATCGGTGGCGGTCCACGCCTTCTCCTCCGCACGAGCCGCTGGGTCCTCCGCGGCAATGGCCTCCGCCCTGCGCATCAGCCCGATCACGTCCTCACGTACGGGCTCCGAGGGCTGGACCAGCCGCAGCTCCGCTCCTTCGTCCCGAGCGGCCTGCAGGATGGACATCAGCACGTCCGTGAACAACGGTTGGTCGTCGAACGGCACCCGTGACGTCGCGCGTCGCGCGATCGCCACGGACAGCTCGAGCTCGTCCATGTTCGGAGCGGGGCCTGGTTCGAACTCGATCTCGGCCACCAGGAGCTCGTCGTCGGGGTCCGGCAGGATCTTGACGACGGCGGTCAGCGAGTCCCGCCGAGCGGCCGTCCTGGCATTGAACAGGAACGCCCCGCAGCTGATCAGCATCTCCCTGCCGTGCGGGTCGGAGTGCCGCAGCTGACGCGCGGCATCCGCGCGCAGGGTCACGGCGCTCCCCGTGGCGTCCACCTGCCACGGCTGGGTGTTGTAGACGCTCGGGGCGCTCGCCGCTGCCCTCAAGATCCGCTCGACCCGCGAGTCGACGACGTCCATGATGTCTCTCCCTTCAGCTGACCGGCCGGGCTCGCACCGGCGCGGCTCCCCTCCCGCAGGCATGCGGTGGGCTCAGCGGGCGATGTACCCGCCGTCGACATAGAGCTCGGCGCCGGTCACGAAGGACGCGTCGTCGCCCGCGAGATAGGCGGCCGCTGCCGCGACCTCCTCCGGCCGGCCCAGGCGGCCCATCGGGGTCAGGTCCACCATGGCGGTCTCGAACTCCGTGCCCCTGGCCACGTCGAGGATCGGCGTGTCGATGAACCCCGGGTGGATCGAGTTGACCCGGACCCCGGCTCGCGCCCAGGCCAGCGCCACGTTCTTGGTGAGGGTGCGCACAGCGCCCTTCGCGGCGTGGTACGCCGGCGACGTGCCCAGCCCACCGCTGGTGCCGAAGATCGAGCTGATGTTGATCACGGACCCGTGACCCGAGGCCTTGAGCTGTTCCGCGGCGGCCCTCGTCCCGAGGAACACGCCGGTCTGGTCCACCGAGATCGTGCGTTCGTACTGGTCCAGCGTCGTGTCCTCGATGGTGCCGAGGTCACCGATGCCGGCGTTGTTGACCAGCACGTCCAGCCCGCCGAACTCGGACACGGCACGATCTACCGCCGCGGTCCAAGCACTCTCGTCGGCCACGTCGTGGTGCAGGAAGACCGCTCGGCCGCCCTTCTCGACGATCTCGTCCGCGACCTTCTGGCCCTCGTCGTCCTGGATGTCGGTGACCAGCACCGCCGCACCTTCCGCGGCGAGGCGTAGCGCAATCGCGCGACCGATGCCGCTGGCGCCACCGGTGACCAGGGCCGTTCTGTCGTTCAGGCGGTTCATGACTGATCACTCCCTCTGGCCGCTCGACCGCGGTCGCGGCCGGCAACCCCAGTCTTCGTCGTGTGGTTCGTGCGAGGCAGGGCCGAACGTCCTGCCGACCCGGGCCGGACGGCCCTGATGGCCCCGGTCCCGGGCGAGGAAGGTGGACTGCACAGGCACAGGAGGTAACAGCGATGCGTGCGCTCGTGGTCTATGAGTCCATGTTCGGCAACACGGAAGAGATCGCGCGGGCGATCGGGGAGGGGATCGAGGCATCGATGCGCGCCGATGTCGTCGAGGTCGGTGCGGCGCCCGACACCGTGCCGGCCGACGTCACACTGCTGGTCGTCGGCGGGCCGACCCACGCCTTCAGCATGTCCTGGCCCACGACGCGGCGCGACGCCGGCCAGCGGGCCACGACCCTCGTCTCCCGCGGCCGCGGTATCCGCGAGTGGCTCGGCAGCCTTCCGGCCGCGACGGCAGACACGGCGGCTACCACGTTCGACACCCGGGTGACCTCGCGCGTCACCGGATCCGCCGCGCGTGCGGCGAGCCACCGGCTGGACCGGCTCGGCTATCACCTCACCGCGGCCTTCACCAGCTTCCGGGTCACGGACGTCGCCGGTCCTCTCGTCGACGGCGAGGTCGATCGTGCACGCGACTGGGGCAGGGCGCTGGGCGCCGAGGTCGCGGCACGCCGGCCCAGCAGACCGAGCTCCTGACCTCGTCGACGAAGGGGAGACGACATGGCCCCGGCACGCCCCGCCGTGCTCGACCTCGCGCTCATCGACGCCGTGGTGCTCGACACGGACGGCGTCATCACGGATACCGCTCGCACGCACGCAGCCGCCTGGAAGCGTGCGTTCGACGAGCTCCTGCGTGAGCACGGCCGGCGGGTCGGCGCCGGTTTCCTGCCGTTCGACATCGACGCCGACTACCCGCGCTTCGTCGACGGCCGGTCACGCGAGGACGGCGCTCGCGGGTTCCTCCGGTCGCGCGACATCGTGCTGCCGGAGCAGGGCGGCGCCGGCACCGAGACCCTTGAGTCACTGCTCGAGCGCAAGAACCGATACTTCCTCGACGAGGTCCGCCACGGGTTCCACGCGTTCCCCTCCACAGTGGCCCTTCTGCGCACGCTACGGGACCGGGGGACCGGGATCGCGGCCGTCTCGGCGAGTCGCAACTGCGGGCCGGTGCTGCGTGCCGCTGGAGTAGACCTCTTGGTCGATGTGCGGGTGGACGGCCTGGATGCCGAACGGCTCGGGCTCCCGGGCAAGCCCGAACCGGCTCTGTTCCTGGAGGCCGCCCGGCGCCTGACGGTGGCCCCGAGCCGGTGCGCACTGATCGAGGATGCCCTGGTCGGCGTCGAGGCCGGCCACCGGGGCGGCTTCGGGCTGGTGGTCGGGGTGGACCGGCAGCACCGGATCGGTGACGACATGGCGGCCAGGGGAGCGCACGTCGTAATCGGCGATCTCGCCGACCTCCGCGTGACCGGGGTGAGACATGGAACACGCGACGCTGTCGTATGAGGGCTTCGACCCAGCGGCAGAGGGCCTGCGGGAGGCCTTGTGCACCCTGGGGAACGGCTACGTCGCGACCCGTGGCGCCGCACCGGAGTCGCACGCCGACGGCGTCCACTACCCGGGCACCTACATCGCCGGCTGCTACGACCGGCTGACCTCGACGGTTGCCGGGCGCACCGTCGAGAACGAGGACCTCGTCAACGCGCCGAACTGGCTGCCGCTGACCTTCTGCACGCCAGGACAGGACTGGCTGGGACTCACGGCGGAACAGGTCCTGGACCACCGGCAGGACCTCGACACACGGCGCGGGGTGCTGACCAGGCGAACCCGGTTCCGTGACCCGCTCGGCCGTGTGCTCGCGATCACCCAGCGGCGGCTCGTGTCGATGCACGACCCCCACGTGGCCGCCCTCGAGACGACGTTCGTGGCGGAGAACTGGTCAGGAACCCTTGAGCTGCGCGCGAGCCTCGACGGGCGGGTGACCAACTCCGGGGTCGCGCGCTACCGGGACCTGGACGGCGGCCACCTCGTCCCCGTCGTGGAGGGCTACGACGAGGACGAGGGGGTGGCCTGGCTGCAGGTCCGCACCGCTACGTCGCAGGTCCGGATCGCGCAGGCGATGACGGTGGCGGTCACGGACCGGTCGAGGCCGGTAAGCACCGTGTTCGAGCACGACGCCGGCGCGCCGGCCTTGCGGCTGTGGTCCGACCTGGCCCAGGGCGTGCCACTGACGGTCGAGAAGCGGGTGGCGATGTACACGTCGCAGGACCGGGCGATCTCCGAGCCCCTCGACGCCGCGCGCCGGCACGCGGCACGCCTCGCGTCCTTCGAGGAGCTCCTGGCGGACCACGTCCGCGCCTGGGACCGGCTGTGGCAGGAGAGCGCCGTCGTCGTCCCGGGCGAGGCGCAGCAGGCGCTGGACCTGCACGTCTTCCACCTGCTGCAGGTCCTGTCCGAGCACACGGCGCAGCTCGACGTCGGCTTGCCGGCGCGCGGTCTGCACGGCGAGGCGTACCGGGGACACGTCTTCTGGGACGAGCTGTTCGTGTTCCCGTTCCTGCTGCTCCGCCTGCCGCACGTGGCGCGGTCGCTGCTCATGTACCGGTGGCGGCGTCTGCCGCAGGCACGCCGTGCGGCATCCGACGCCGGTTACCGGGGTGCCATGTATCCCTGGCAGAGCGGGAGCGACGGTCGGGAGGAGACGCAACGGATGCACCTGAACCCCGCGTCCGGCCGGTGGCTCGAGGACCACACGGACCTGCAGCGGCACGTCGGGATCGCCGTGGCGCACAACCTGTGGCAGTACTACGAGGCGACCGGGGACCTGGAGTTCATGCGTGGCCACGGCATCGAGATGCTGGTGGAGATCGCCCGGTTCTGGTGCAGCCTGGCGACGTACGACGCCGGGGCGGACCGGTACGACGTCCGCGGCGTCGTGGGACCGGACGAGTACCACGACCGGTACCCCGGTGCCGACCAGCCCGGTATCGACAACAACGCGTACACGAACGTGATGATCACTCGGGTACTGAGATACACGCTGGACGCGCTCGCGCTGCTGCCCGCGCAGGAGCGGTACGCACTGGGCCGGCGGCTTCAGCTGGACGAACGCGAGACGGACCTGTTCGACCATGTCAGCAGGCGGATGCGCGTCGTGTTCCACGCAGACGGTGTGATCAGCCAGTTCGAGGGATACGACCGGCTCGTGGAGCTGGACTGGCCGGCCTACCGGTCGCGGTACGGCGACATCCGGCGGCTCGACCGGATCCTCGAGGCGGAGGACGACTCCGTCAACCACTATCAGGCGTCCAAGCAGGCAGACGTCCTGATGCTGGTCTTCCTGCTCGGCGAGGGCGGTGTGCGTGGGACGCTGCGATCGCTCGGGTACGAGCTGGACCATTCGGCGCTGAACCGTACGGTGGACTACTACCTTGCCCGCACCAGCCATGGGTCGACGCTGAGCGCCGTGGTGCACGCCTGGGTCCTCGCCAGCGTGGACCGCAGCGCCTCCTGGCGGTTCTTCCGTGAGGCGCTCGACAGTGACATCGCCGATGTCCAAGGGGGGACGACCGCCGAAGGGATCCACCTCGGCGCCATGGCGGGCACCGTGGACCTAGTCCAACGGTGCTACACCGGCCTGGCTCTGACCGGCGGCGTGCTCCGGCTCAACCCGCGGCTGCCCGCGGAGCTCGACGCCCTGGAGCTCCGGCTCCGTTACCGGGACCACTGGGGAGTCATGGTGCGGTGCGACCATGACGGTGCGCGCGTCGGACTGGCCCGGTCCCGGCAGCGGTCCATCACCGTCGCGCTCGACGGCGGGGAACGTGCGCTGGCACCGGGGGAGAGCTGGGCGGTGCGCTGGAGCGATCTCGACCAGCACGACGTGGCGGAGGAGACGTGACCATGCGGGTACTTCGCGGCCTGCGGCGGTATCCCGGGATCACGGTCGCGGTCGTGGCGCTGGTGGTGGTGCTCTTTCTCCGCGCCGCGGGCGAGGGCGACGTCGCGCGATGGGTCGCCACGGTGTACGTCGGCGCGTTCATCGTGTGGACGCTCGTCGGGATGGTGCGCGACGTGCTTCGCGGGCACGTCGGGCTCGACGTCCTCGCGGTCGTTGCCATGGTCGCGACCCTGGCGGTCAGGGAGTACGTCGCAGCGCTGATCATCGTGCTGATGCTCTCGGGCGGCAGAGCGCTCGAGGACTTCGCCGGGCGGCGTGCCAAGCGTGACCTGACGGCCCTGCTCGATCGCTCGCCCCGTGTCGCGCACGTGCAGCGTCCCCCGGGCGCATCCCGGGCCGAAGGGCTGGAGGACGTCGCCGTCGACGACGTCGCCGTCGGGGACGTCCTGCTCGTGCGGCCCGGCGAGATCGTGCCGGTCGACGGCGTCCTGCTCGGTGACGGCGGGACGTTCGACGAGTCCTCGCTGACCGGGGAGAGCCTGCCGGTCACCCGCGGGGCCGGCGAGGCGGCTCTGTCGGGCGCCGTGAACGGGACACGGGCGGTGCGGATCCGGGCCGTACGCCGCAGCGCGGACAGCCAGTACCAGCAGATCGTCGCGCTCGTGCGGGCCGCCGAGGACTCGCGGGCGCCGGTCGTCCGGCTCGCCGATCGTTTCGCGGTCCCGTTCACAGCGGTCGCGCTCGTCCTGGCGGGTGCGGCGTGGACGATCTCCGGGGACCCGACCCGCTTCGCCGAGGTGCTCGTGCTGGCGACCCCGTGCCCGCTCCTCATCGCGGCACCGGTCGCGTTTCTCGGTGGGCTCTCGCGTGCGGCCAGGAGCGGGGTGATCGTCAAGAGCGGCACGGTCATCGAGCAGCTCGCACGCCTGCGGTCCGCCGCCTTCGACAAGACGGGAACGCTGACGCGGGGCCGCCCTGGCCTCGTCGCCGTCCGGCCCGCCGCCGGCTTCACCGCCGACGAGCTGCTGCGGCTCGCGGCCTCGGCCGAGCAGTATTCGTCGCACGTGTTCGCCGAGAGCATCCACCGTGCCGCGACCGAGCGTGGCCTCGACCTGCTGACCGCCACTGATGCGGCCGAGGTCGCGACGAACGGCGTGACCGCCGTCGTCGAGGGCCGGACCGTCGTCGTCGGCAAGCCTGCCTACGTCGCGTCGATCGCGCCGGACACGATCCGGGCAACCCTCGGTCCCGGAGAGGCGGCGGCCTACCTCGCCGTCGACGGACGGTTCGCGGGCACCATCGTCCTCGCGGACGACCCGCGCCCCGAGTCGCCGGCAGTCGTCTCCTGGTTGCGGGAGAACGGCATCGAACACATCACGATGCTGACCGGGGACGCCCGGCCGACGGCGGAGTCCATCGCTCGGCAGGTCGGGATCGACGACGTCCGGGCCGAGCTGCTCCCGCCGGAGAAGGTGCGGCTCGCCGCCGAGCTGCGTCCGCGGCCGGTGATGATGGTCGGCGACGGGGTGAACGACGCCCCGGTACTGGCGGCGTCCGACGTCGGTGTCGCCATGGGCGCGAAGGGCGCGACCGCGGCAGGGGACGCCGCCGGTGTGGTGCTCCTCGTCGACTCGCTCGCCAAGGTCGTCGACGCCGTCTCGATCGGCCGGCACACGTTGCGGGTCGCGCTCACGGCCATCTGGATCGGCATCGGGCTGAGCACCGGTCTCATGCTGGTGGCCATGACCGGGGCGATCCCCGCCGTCGCGGGTGCCCTGGTGCAGGAGCTCGTCGACCTGGCGGCGATCCTGTACGCGCTCCGTGCGCTGGGCGGCTCGCCCACCGGCCTTGGCGTGGTCCCCGAGCGTGCGGCCGGGACCAGCGTCGCTGACACCTGTGCACAGGACACCTACGCCCAGGAGTAGCGAAAGCCTGGTGCGCGTCAGCCGGCGAGTGCGGCGAAGGCCTCGTACACCATGAAGGCAGGCCAGAAGATGCCCTGCACGATCGCCCAGACGAACTCCCAGAAGCCGTCGGCCTGCTGCCAGAAATAGACCCAGGCACCGAAGATGCCGAGCCCGTAGATCACGCCGCCGCCGGCGGCCGCACCCGTGTTCCGGTCTGCCATCACGTCATCTCCTCTGCTGGGTCGTGTCCGCGGGGTGCGGTGGTGGTCCGGTCGTGTCCAGGACGTGCAACCGCCGGGTGTACTCGTTCTCGTCGATGTCGCCCTGGGCGAACCGCTGGGCCAGCACCTGCCGCGCGGACGTGCCTGTCTCCGGCATCCCACGGGACCTGTCGGGGCCCCTGAGGTAGTGGGCTGCGGTCACCACACCGGCGACGATCAGCCCCCACAGCAGCAGCCCACCGACGATCATGAAGACGACCATGAGGAGGACGCCCCACATGCCCGTCCCGTAATTTCCGTACATCATCGTTCTCTCCTTCCGCTCGGACCGCGTCCGGTCAGCTGACCGGATGACGGTGTGCGTGCACGACCAGGACCGGGCACGACGCGCCGCGGACCACGGAGTCGGGCACACTGCGCAGCAGGCGCCCCGCGACCGCCGAGTGGCTGCGTCCGCCGACGACCAGGAGGTCGTTCCGGGCCAGGCCGTCGAGCAGCGTGGCGACAGGGTCGCCGCGGCGGATCACCACGGTGTAGGTGACCGTCGGGTACTTGTCCGACCACCGCGCCAGCCGATCAGCGAGGTCCACCGCTGCGGCCTCGTGCCACGACGCTGCCACGGGGTCCATGTTGAGCAGGGCCGACGAGATGGGGTCGGTCCCCGTCACGTGCAGCACCTCGAGCGGGCGTCCGCGTGCGTCCGCCTCCGCGAACGCTGTGCCCAGGACGTCCGGCTCGTCGACGGGACCTACGCCGACCCGGATCTTCCGGGGTTCGTCGGTCGCCGCCCCGGCAGGTACCACCGCGACCGTTCCGGGTGCACCGGCCGCCAGGGCCGAGGAGACGGACCCGAGCAGTGCGCGGTCGAACGCGCGCAGCCCGCGACGCCCCACCACGACGAGGTCGTCGGCGGTCGACTGCGCGGCCAGCACACGGGCCGCCTTGCCCGGCAGCACACGTGTCTCGATGTCCCTGCCCCCGGGTCGCCATCCGTGCAGCTGGTCCCGGGCGGCACGGGCCGCACGGTGCGCCAGCTCACGCGCCTCCTCGACGAGACTCGCCATGCCGGGATCGACGTCGCCCTCCTCGAGGTGTGCCGCCACCACCGCCAGACGGGCGCCGTGCAGGTCGGCGGTGGTGGTCGCCCAGCTCAGCGCCGCCAGACTCTCGTCCGAGCCGTCGACTCCCACGACGACGCTCCGGTACCAGGTGTTGTTCATGATCGTCCTCCTCTGCTCACTACCAGGACACCAACGGACCCGTCCCGACGGCAGAGACGAGCGGCCCGCACGAACGGGACCAACGTCCCCTGATCGGACACTGGTCAGTCAGCGGGGTCTCGGCCGGCTCTCCGGCCGACCGGGTGCGTCGTGCAGGGAAAGAAGAGCGAACGCGCGACGCCCGCGGTGAGCGATGCGAGGTGACAGCCATCAGCACTCCGGCCAGCACGTAGAGGGTGGCGACCACGACGACCGGGCTCCGCTCGTCGATGAACGGAGACGGTGCGAAGGTCCAGAGGATCGCGACCAGCCAGGCTCCGGCATTCACCGGCACCCACCGGAACGTGCCCGGTCGCGCGAGCACCAGCCACTGCGCGACGGGGATGCTGGCGAGCAGCACGATCCCGCCGGCGACGAGCGCGAGCAGCGCGGCCGGTTCCCCGAGGTCCGTGCCAAGGGTGCTCGGCATCATCCCGAGCGCCCAGGCCAGTGCCGCCGCGAGTGCCGTGGCACCGATCCACCGCCGTGCGGCAGGGCGCCCCGTGCGCATGCCGAGGTACTGCCCCGACGCGAGGGCCGCACCTTCCATGGCACCACCGACCATCGCGAGGGCCAACCGGCCGGGGCCGTCGATCCCGGCGACGAGGCCGAGGACCGCCAGGGCCGTCGCGAGCGCAAAGCCGACGCCCTCGCCCACGGAGACGGCCAGGATCCACCGGCGCCGATCGAGTCGATCGGATCGACGTAGGTCCACGCCAGGGCGTGCGGTGCGTCCGTCCGCTGGGCGCATGGGTCGCTCCTCAGGCCCCGGTCGCCGTGCGGCGCTCGGCGCGCTCCCGGATGCCGCGGAGCATCCGTTGCGACATGAGGAAGCTCACCATCTCGACCGGTTCCGCGAGCAGACGCGCCCAGCCGGCCAGGTACGCGTATCGCTCACGGACGATGAGGCGGGTGACACCCGGTGCATCCTCGGTGAGAACGAAGGCCCAGGTGAAGTCGTAGGGGGCGGGGGCGGTCGTGCCGTCCCCGGCCACCGCGCCGCGCAGCACGAGGTGGTGCGTCTCCTCCAGGTCGACCACCCGCAGCCCGACGGAAGGGGCGAGCCTGACCTCGTCGCCGACGGCGCGGACGCGGAGCTCGGGCATGACGACGTCCGACGAGTGGATGTCACAGCCGGCGAGGTTCTCGAGCCAGTCGTACGTGTAGAAGCCGCCCCGATTCTGGCCGAGCTGGGCGACCCATCCCCACACGTGCGAACGTGGGGCTTTGATGGTGATCGCTCGCGTGGCCTGCAGATCAGGCGCGGGGAGCCAGCCGTCACCGGGCAGCGGCATCGTGAGCTCCCCGGCGTCGGCACCCCAGCGAAGGGATGCTCGACGTACGGCCCACGCGGCCGCGATCGCGGTGCCGGCGACGAGGACGCACCGGTACAAGGCACTTTTCATGGCCACCCTCCTCCTGTTCGTCACCAGGACATCAACCGGTCGCCCAGGGCGGCAGGGGCGATCGTCCGGCCGGTGCGAGGCATTGGTCTGTCCCGAACGGGACCAAGGTCAGGTGAAGCGAGGACCACCTACCCTGCCGGGGTCGGGGAGCGGGTGATGTCCTGGCCAGGAGCACGAGTCGGTCCCCGCGGGGATGGAGGTGACTCCGGACCCGGCGGGGCGGGCCGACGGCCGTGGACGAGAATCGAGGAGACGAGAAATGGATGTCGTCGACGCACGGATCGAGAGGATCCTGAGAGCGGCCGGAGACGCCCCGAGCGTCTTGAACACCCAGCCCTGGCAGGTGGCGGTCACGGGTTCCGGCCTGACCCTTCGTGCCGACCCGTCGCGACGGCTGCGGCACAACGACCCGCAGGGCCGTGAGATGTTCATCAGCTGTGGGGCCTTCCTGTTCAACGCCAGGGCCGCGGCCCGCCGTGAGTCGCTGACCGCGGTCGTGACGGTGCTGCCCGATCCGGAGGACGAGCTGCTCGTCGCCGAGGTCGTGCTCGAGCCGGGTGGCGACCCGAGCGCTGACGAGCTCGAGCTGTCCCTGGCGATCGAGCACCGCGCGACCTCCCGCACGCCGTTCGACGACCGGCCCCTTCCCGGGGACGTCCTGGCCGTCATCCAGCGCGCGGCTCACTCCGAAGGGGCAAGCCTGCGCACGATCCAGCCCGCTGACCCCTCGCGTGCCGAGGTGATCGGCCTCATGCGGCGGGCGGAGGCGATCGCGGCGGAGGACATGGCCGGTCGCGGCGAGGAAGCGGCGTGGACGACCGGCTGGCCGGGGCGTGACGACGGCATACCCGCACACCTCCTGGGGCGCGCGCCGAGCAATCCCGACGCTCCGGTGCGCCGGTTCCCCGCCAGCGTGGGCCGCGAACAGTTCGAGCGAAGCTCGACGCTGGCGGTCCTGAGCACGTCCGGCGATTCCCCCAGGGAGTGGATCGCGGCCGGCCAGGCGCTGGAGCACGCGCTGCTGGCTGCCACCACCCACTTCGTCCACGCGTCGTTCGCGACCACCGTCCTCGAGAACCCGACAACGCGTCACGACCTGCGCAAGGCCTTGTCCCTCGGCGGGTTCCCGCAGATGCTCATGCGGCTCGGGAACAGCCCGAGGCCGACGAGCGCACCGCGCCGGGCCAGCGTGCTCCGTGACGCCGCGCCCCGCCGCGCCGAGTAGCCGGCGAACCCGGTAACCGTCAGCCCCGCGGCCCTCACCGCGGGGC
>NZ_JBHXBG010000006.1:0-67288 GCF_042726755.1 Promicromonospora sp. NPDC060271
GTAGAACGCAGGATCGCGTTCTACTTCGCCCCAGTTCTATCTCGCCATGGTTCTACTTCGGCGGCTTTTGACTCGGCGGGAGGTCGGGAGGTCAGCCCTGGTTGCCGAACCACTCCTGCATCCAGTCGGGGATGTTGTTCGGTGCGCTCTGGTCCGAGCCGGAGCCCGAGTCCGGCGCCTGCTGGCCCTGCTGGCCCTGGTTCTGCTGGCCCTGGTTCTGGGTCGCCGACTCGTCCTTGACCGCGAGCGTCACGGTGATCTCCTGGGTCTTGCCGTCGCGCACCACCGTCAGCACCGACTCGTTCCCTGCCTCCTTCTCCCGGACGAACGCCGTGAGGGACGCCGAGCCGTTGACCGCGTCACCGTCGATGGCGACGATCACGTCGCCCTGCCGGATCCCGGCCTTGCCGGCCGGCGAGTCCGGGGTGACCTCCACGACGCCCGCGCCGCGCCGGGTGACGTCGTCGGCGGTGGCCGTGGCGTCCTGGAGCGAGACGCCGAGGAAGGCGTGCTCGGCGGTCCCGTCCGCCTTGAGCTGGTCGCCGATCTGCGTCGCCTGGTTCGACGGGATGGCGAACCCCAGGCCGATCGAGCCGGAGCTGCCCGACGACATCCCGCTCGACAGCGTGGCGATCGACGACGTGATGCCGATGACCTCGCCCGACGCGTTGAACAGCGGCCCGCCCGAGTTGCCGGGGTTCACCGCGGCGTCGATCTGGATGGCGTTGGTGACCACCTGGTCCGACCCGTCCTCGGCACTGGCCGTGACCGGACGGTTCAGGGCGGACACGATGCCCGTCGTCGCGGTGTTCGCCAGGCCCAGCGGGTTGCCGAGCGCCATGACGGGTTCACCCACCACGACGTCGTCCGAGTCGGCGAACTTGGCCGGCTTGAGGTCCGACGGCGGGTCGGTCAGCTGCACGACGGCGAGGTCGGTGGTCGGGTCCGTCCCGACGATGTCGGCCTCGTACACGCGGCCGTCGCTGAGCGTGACCTGGACGGTCTGCGCGCCCGCGACCACGTGGTTGTTGGTCAGGACATGGCCCTCGGAGTCCATCACGACGCCGGAGCCCTCCGCCCCGCCGCCCTGGCTCTCGACCTGTATCGCCACCACGGACTCCTGCACCGCCGAGGTGACGGCCGTCCAGTTCGGGTTGTCCACGGTCGAGCTCTTCACGGGCACGTTCTGGCTGGCCGTCTGTCCGACGTCGGCCAGGGAGGCGGCGCCGCCCGAGCCGTCGGTGAGCGAGATGGCGCCGGCGGTGCCCAGGCTGGCCAGCAGGGCGGCGGCCGCCGCCGCGCTGACCACGGGAACCCAGGCGCGGTTCTTCGTCCTCGTCTCGCCGGACGCCGTCACCGTCGCCGGGACCGCGTACGGGTTGACGTACCCGGACGCCGGGCTCTGCGGGGGCGCCGGGTTCTGCGTCGTCGTCGGGTGCTGTACGGGTGCCGGGCTCTGCGTCACCGTCGGGCTCTGCACGTGCACCGCGTGCGGCGGCTGTGCGGGGTGCGAGGGCTGCGCGGCGTTCGAGGACTGCTCAGTCGCCGCGTGCTGGGCCGGTGCGGGCGCAGGTGCCGGTGCGGGCGCGGGCGCGGCGGCCGGGAGCTGCTGAGTCGGCGGCGTCGCGGGCGGCAGCTGCTCTGTGGGCTGCGTGGCGTGCGGCTGCTGGTCCGGCTGCGGAGTGGTGCTGTTCTCGTCGGTCATCGTGACCCTCCTTGAAGTCAGAACCAGTTGACACCCCGATCCTTGCCCCACCCTTGGACGAGTCTGTGAGTTTGCTGCGAGTCCTCACTCCTGGACGGCGGCCACGATCCGGCGCGCCAGGTCCGTCGACTCCACCTGACGGTCTGCCCGCGGCACCCGCACCTCGATCACCTGGATCCCGTGGCTGGGCGCCTGCAGCGCGTGGCGCAGGGTTGGCACGTCCTTCACGAGCTGATGGTCCACGCCGTACCCCGCGCACAGCTGCGCGAGGTTCGACCCGTGCGGCGTCCCGAAGACCCGCTCGAACGTGGCGTTCGCCGCGCTGCTGGTCGCGGCGAGCGCGCCGTGCTCCAGGGTCGCGAAGATCGATCCGCCGTCGTCGTTCACCACCACTATCTCGAGGTCCACCGGGGTCTCGTCCGGCCCACGGAGCAGGCCGCCGACGTCGTGCAGGAACGTGAGGTCGCCCAGGAGCGCGCGGGTCCGCAGACCGCGGCGGGCGGAGGCGAGCGCGACGCCGACCGCCGTCGACACCGTGCCGTCGATGCCCGCGAGCCCGCGGTTGGCGAGGACCGCCGGCCCGGGGCCGTCGAGGCCGAGCACCAGCTCGAGGTCCCGCACCGGGTTGGAGGAGCCGACCACCAGCAGGTCGTCGGGCCCGAGCACGGCGGCGACCGCACGGGCGACGGAGAGCGCGGTCGGTCCGCCGAGGACCGCCTCGTCGCAGGTCGCGTCGTCGAGCACCCTCGAGGCCTGTGCCCCGGCGGCACGCCAGCGCTCCAGGAACGCGGACGGCGGCGGGGTCGACGTCTCGAACCAGGCCGGCGCCACGCCAGGCAGCACCACCGCGGCGTTGCGGGCGGCGTCGGGCCACGGACCGGCACCCGGCGCGACGACGGTGACCGTGACGTCCGGTCGGCCGAGGAGCCGCTGAACCGGCCGTGAGAGCGTCGGCCGGCCGAGGACCACCACCTGCTCGATGCTCCCCGCGAGATCCTCGGACCCGAGCAGCGCCCGGTAGGCCGCGATGGAGTTCGGCCCGCCGGTCGCACCCGACGACGGCTCGGCGAACAGCGGCCAGCCCTGCACCTCCGCGAGCTGCCTGGCATCGGTGCCCGCGCCGTCACCCGCCACGACGACCGTGTGCGCCGGATTGCCGGGCAGTGCGGGCGACGCGACGTGCTGCAGCATGGCCGGCACGACGAGCGGCGGGTCGGGCTTGGCGTGGCCCTGCTGCGCGGTGTCGGCGGGCAGCCCGGGCAGCGGGGCCGACGGCGTCAGCGGGTCCCGGAACGCCAGGTTGAGGTGCACGGGGCCGGGATGTCCCGACCGGAACCCGAGGGCCGCGCTGACCGCGCGCCCCGTGACGCTCCGCAGGTCGCGGAGCTCCTCCGCGCTCGCGACGCCCGGCTCCCCCGTCGCCCCCTGGCTCGGGGCCGGCACGTCCACGGCGAACCGCACCGCCGAACCGAAGATGCCCACCTGGTCGGTCGTCTGTGACGCCCCGGTCCCGCGCAGCTCGTGCGGCCGGTCGGCGGTGAGCAGGATCAGCGGCAGCCCGGTGTGGCTCGCCTCCAGCACCGCCGGGTGCAGGTTCGCGACGGCGGTCCCCGACGTCGTGACGACGGCGACCGGGGCGCCCTCCGCCCCCTTCGACAGGCCGAGCGCGAGGAATCCCGCCGCCCGCTCGTCGATCCGGACGTGCAGCGTGACGCGGCCGGCGTCGGCAGCCTCCGCCACCGCGTAGGCGAGGGGTGCGCTGCGCGAGCCTGGCGCGAGCACTATGTCGGCCACACCCCGGCTGACCAGGTCGGCGACCAGTGCGCGGGCGGCGGTGACGGCGGGCGGGATCGTCATGCGTCCTCCAGGATCCGGGTCAGTCGGTGGTACCGCGCGAGCCAGCGCTCGGCGGTCCGGTGGTCGGCCGCCGCGGCCGCGAGCGCCCGTGGCGAGGGTTCGGGGCGGTGGACGGGGAGTGCGCCGTCGACCGGCAGCAGCGGCTCACCGACGACGTCGTGCACCAGGAGCTGGGACGTCGCGAGCCCGCAGGCGTACGGCAGCTCGGGGAGGGCAGCGGCGAGGGCGACACCGGCGGCGAGCCCTACCGAGCTCTCCAGCGCCGACGAGACGACGACCGGCAGCCCGACCTGCTCGGCGAGGTCGAGGCAGGCGCGGACGCCGCCGAGGGGCTGGACCTTGAGGACCACGATGTCGGCGGCCTCCTCGCGCACCACCCGCAGGGGGTCGGAGGCGCGGCGGATGGACTCGTCGGCCGCGACGGGCACGTCCTGCTTGCGGCGGACGAGGGCCAGCTCGTCCACGTCCGCGCAGGGCTGTTCCACGTACTCGAGCCCGCCGGCCGCGCGGTCGATCTCGGCCAGGTGGGCGATGGCGTCGGAGGGGGTCCAGGCGGCGTTGGCGTCCACCCGGATCGCGCCGTCGGGTCCCAGGGCCTCACGGACCGCGGCGACGCGGTCCACCTCGGCGGACACGGGTTCGAGCGTCCCGTCGGGCCCGCGCTGGGCGACCTTGACCTTGGCGGTGCGGCATCCGCCGGACGCCAACACGATCTCCCGGGCCCGCTCCGGGCCGACTGCGGGGACCGTCACGTTGACCGGCACGCTCTGCCTGACGGGTTCGGGCCAGCCGACGAAGGCCGCCTCGTGCGCGGCGCGCAGCCAGGTCGCGGACTCGGCGTCGTCGTAGTCCCAGAACGGCGACAGCTCGCCCCAGCCGGCAGGCCCGCGCAGGAGGACGCCGTCGCGCACGTCGATCCCGCGAAAGCGGGTCCGCAGGGGCGTGGACCAGACCACGGGTTCACCGATCAGCAGCACAGGCCCAGGCTAACGACCTGCCGACACCGCCGGAGAGTTATCCACAGGGGCACGCGGAAATGACGTGTTGCCCGCGCCTCGCGGTCGCCGATACTCCACGTGTGGCCCCTTTGAACGACGACAGCCCTCGACGCGGCCCGGCGACCCAGTTCTCGCTGACCCGCCTCGTCGGCCGCGGCCTCGGTGGCGTCCCACCGACGGCCCTCGTCCTGCTCGGCATCGTCAGCGTCCAGCTGGGCTCCGCGCTGGCCAAGCAGCTCTTCACCGAGGTCGGCAGCTTCGGCACGGTCGCGCTGCGCCTGTTCTTCGCCGCGGCGATCCTCGTGCTCCTGTGGCGACCCTCGCCACGCATGAGTCGTCGGGCGTGGACCGTGGTGGTCGGCTACGGCCTGACCCTCGGCCTGATGAACCTGTGCTTCTACCTGGCGCTGGACCGGCTCCCCCTGGGGATCGCGGTCACCGTCGAGTTCCTCGGGCCGCTGACGGTGGCCCTCATCGGGTCGAGGCGATGGCTGGACGCGCTCTGGGCGGCGCTCGCGGCGGCCGGCGTCGTCCTGCTCATGGGCGGAGGCGGCGAGGTAGACCTGCTGGGTCTGCTGTTCGCCCTCGGCGCGGGGGCGTGCTGGGGCCTGTACATCGTGGTCAGCGCGGCGCTGGGCCGCCACACCACCGAAGGCAACGGCCTGGCTCTCGGCATGATCGTCGCGGCGCTGGTGGCGGTGCCCGTCGGTGTGGCGGACAGCGGGACGGCGCTCGTCCAGCCGTGGGTCCTGGTCGCCGGGCTCGGTCTGGCGCTGTTGTCGTCGGTGGTCCCGTACTCGCTGGACCTGGAGGCGCTGCGCACGATGCCGCCGCGCGTCTTCGGCATCCTGATGAGCCTCGAACCGGCCATGGCAGCCCTCATCGGCCTGGTCGTGCTCCAGGAGCTGCTGCACTGGTCGCAGTGGATCGCTGTGCTGTGCGTGGTCATCGCCTCGGTGGGCGCGACGCGCGGCGCGCGCCCCGAGATCCGGGCGGAGGACCGCGCAGCGACCCAGGACCTGGACCGCCGGACCTAGGCGGAGGGCTCGGACCGCGACGTGGTGCCGTCGATCGGCTCGTCGTCCCGGTGCGCGCCGTAGTAGTCCGACTGGCGGCGCATCAGCTCGCGCATCGAGACGTCCCTGTCCACCCCGTACACCGTGCCGGGAAAGTCGAGCTCGCGCTGGATCGCCCAGATCTCCTCGTGCCTCTCCGGCGGCAGGATGGTTGCCGGGTCGCCCACCGCGATCCAGCCGATCGGTACCACCGCGCCCGGGGCCAGCACCGTGTTGACCTGCACCACGCCGTGGATACGCACCTCGGCGCCCACGCCGATGACGCTGCCGGGGAACAGCGCTGCGCCGGTCGCGACGAACGCCTCGTCCTCGACGGTGCTGCCGTTGACGTGGGCGTGCGGGCCGATCATCACGGCGTCCCCGATACGGGCGGGGTGGCCGTGCCGGCCACGGACGAGTGCGTTCTCCATGACCACGGTGTCCGCACCGACGACGACGCCGCCGTCCTCCGCCGTGAGCACCGCGCCATGGAGGACCCTGGCTCCGGCCGCTATGCGGACGTCGCCGACGACGGTTGCCGACGGGGCGACGTAGGCGGACGGATCGATGGTCGGCTCGAGACCGCGATGGCGGATCAGCATGGGGAGTTCCTCTCGTCGCCGCCACCCTAGGTGCTGCCACCCACACGGAGGCGTCCGGCGGGAGCGACCGGCTGCGCCGAGGTCATCGGCACCACCCAGACCCGAGCTAGCGGGACCGCGCCATCGTGCGATAGAGCTGCTCGTCGTCCAGAGGCGGTCCGGGCAGGTCGTTCACGGCGGTGGCTCGGAACCCGTCGAGAACCACGTGCAGGTGCCGTCGCCAGGCTCCGGGTGCGACCGGGCCGGTGGCCTCCGCGACGCCGCTGATCGCCCAGAGCACCATCACCAGGTCGGCGGTGGTCACGTCCCGGCGGACGGCACCCGACTCCTGAGCCCCGACGAGGGCACGCTCGGCGACCTGGCACAGGCGGTCGTGCAATGCCTCGGTGCGCTCGTCGTCCGGGAAGCGCCGCGAGACGAAGTCGCCGAAGCCCCGGTCGCGCGCCTGCGCCGCGCACAGCTCCTCGAAGAACGCACTGAAACCGTCCCACGGGTCCGCCGAGCCCAGAGTGGCCTCAGCCGCGTCGAGGAAGTCGCGCAGGGTCGCTCCGTAGACGGCCACCAGCAGGTCGATACGACGGGGAAAGTGCCGGTAGAGGGTGCCGATCGCCAGGCCGGCGCTCCGGGCGATCAGCTCCAGCGACGCCGTCGCACCGTGCTCGGCGAAGCCGGCGCGAGCACGCTCGACGAGCAGCTCGCGGTTGTGGCGCGCGTCCCGGCGGGTCGATGCGGGGCGATCGACGGTCGTCATGGCCAGATCCTATCGAAGCTGAGGGCACCCTCACTCTAAGTCGAGGCAAGCCTCATGTTTCTGCTAGTGTCGTTGGCGAAGCTGAGGCACCCCTCACCATCGACGAACGGGAAGACTCGAGATGTCCAAGCTCGACGGCAAGACAGCCGTCATCACCGGCGGCACGGTCGGGATGGCCATGGCGACCGCGAGACGGTTGACCGACGAAGGAGCGCGCGTCGTCATCACCGGCCGGAACAAGGAGAGGTTGGACCAAGCCGTGGCCGCGATCGGCGGCGATACCATCGGCGTGCAGGGCGACGTCGGGCGGCTGGACGACCTGGACCGCCTGGTCGAAGCGGTCACCGCGCACACCGGACGGGTCGACGTGCTGTTCGCCAGCGCCGCGAGCTGGAACTACGACGAACCCATCGGCGCCGCGACGGAGCAGACCTTCGACGAGATCTTCAATGTCAACGTGCGCGGCACGTTCTTCACCGTGCAGAAGCTGCTGCCGCTGATGACGGACGGCGCGTCGATCATCCTCAACGGATCGGCGGCGGCCGTGCAGGGCAGTCCCGGCTCGACCGTCTACGCCGCGAGCAAGGCCACGCTGCGGTCGTTCGCCCGCACGTGGACCACCGACCTGAGGGACCGGCACATCCGGGTCAACGTCATCAACCCCGGCGCGATCCGTACCCCTTCGTTCGAGACCTTGCCGAAGGAGTTCAGGGCGCAGGCCCTGTCGGCGATCCCGGCCGGCCGCCTGGGCACCGAGGCCGACGTCGCCGCCACGGTGCTGTTCCTCGCGTCGGCGGACTCCAGCTACATCACGGGCGCCGAGATCCCCGTCGACGGCGGCCTCACCCAGGTCTGAGCGCACGCTTGCCGGTGCAGGGACCGCTGTCCCCCCGGGTACGATCCACCGCCATGGACCGTCACCTGCAGTTTCGTCGTGCGGCGAGCGAACGAGGGATTCCGGAGGACGAGGCAAGCACGTTCGCCGAGTTCCTACGCTTCGCGATCTGGCTGAGCCCGCATCCCACCGCCGGCGCTCCTGTCGGGCGGTACGGCGGGCTCCCCCAGCTGCCGGTGGGCATGGAATGGCCGTCCTCGAGGTACGGGCCGCTGCCGTTCGTCGTCGGCTTCGACTGTGCGGCCCTGCCGCGGGTCGACGGCCTCCCGATGCCCGCGGACGGGTCGCTGCTCTTCTTCCTGCATCACGAGTGGGCCCACGAGGCCTTCTCCGTCACCGGCGAGCAGGAGTTCGCACGGGTGGTGTACGTCCCGGCCGATGTCGGCACCACGACCGCGGAGGAGCCCGAGCACGGCGAGGAAGTGTTCGACAACACGGAGCTCAGCTTCGTGGGGCCGGAGCACGACCTGTATGCCACGGTCGCGGCGGAGCTGCCCGGCTGGTTCGAGGACGATGACGAGGACGAGGACGAGGACACACCGTCCGAAGGCCACGAGCACCTGGGTCTCCACCTGTCCCACCTGGAGGAGCTCTGCGCCCTCGTGAGGGAGCTCTGGCCGCCGGGCCGCGGCGCCACCGTCTCGCTGGGCGGGCACTCGATGGACACCGGCGGGCTCCGCACCGACCACATGTTCGAGACTCCCGAGACCCGCATGGCGGACGACGCCCTCAGGGCGCGCAGGCAGGCCGGCGAGCCCGTCGTCCCGCCGGACGAACGGGCTCGGCAGCTCGAGCTGGAAGCGCTCCGGCTGATGCGTGAGTGGGTACCACTCGCCCAGTTCGTGCCGGACGACGTCCACCGCGGCCGGTTCCTGATCCGCCGCAACGACCTGGCCGCCGGCAGGTTCGACAAGGCGCTGTCGTTCACCGCGTTCACCGAGTAGACCCGCCGCCGCCCGGAGGTCATGGTTCATGCCCGCTGAGCGCGGAAGACCAGCACGCCGGCTCCGCTCGCGACAGGCTCTTCGTGCCAACCGCCGAACACCTGGATCCGCTCGAACCCTGCACGGGTCAGCTCTGTCCGGACAGTCGCTTCGTCGCGGAAGTAGAGCACTGAGGTGTAGATGCGGTCCTCGCCGTTCGGAAGCACGTTGTGCGCGTCGAACACGACGCGCCCGTCGGTCGCCGAGGTGACCTCGATCCACTCGCGCAGGAGACCCAGGTGAGTGGTTCGCTCACCGTACGTCGTCTCCCGGGTCCACCGTTCCCACTCGCGGGCGTCCGGGTTGCGGGTTTCGAACGCGACGACACCGCCGGGGCGGAGGGCGGCGGCAGCCGCACCGAGTGTGGTGGACAGCTCGTCGGGGCTGACGTGCATGATCGCGTTGCCGGTGCAGACCAGCAGGTCGGCCTCGGCATCGGCCGGGAGGGCGGAGGCATCGCCGTGAACCCAGGTGACAGCCTCAGCCCCGGGCCGGGAGCGCGCGTGTTCGAGCATGGTCGCGCTCGGGTCGATACCGACGACGTGCCTGCCCGCCGTCGCGAACGACCGGGTCAGGAGGCCGGTGCCGCACCCGAGATCGAAGATCCGTCTCGCCCGTGTCTCGTCGGCCAGAGCGCGGTAGAAGGCGTGGTAATTGCCGCCGCGTCCAGCGGTGTCGGAGCGCGGCCCGTTATTCACAGGACACGGCCTAGGCTTGCCGCGTGAGCACGAGCACCGAACTTCCCAAGCAGGTCTCCGAGACGTTCGACCCGCAGCGCTGGCGTGCGGTGTCCGGCTTCGAGGACCTGACCGACCTCACGTACCACCGGGGCGTCGACCGCAGCGGCCCCGAGCCGCGCGACCTGCCCGTGGTCCGCATCGCGTTCGACCGCCCGGAGGTGCGCAACGCGTTCCGCCCGCACACCGTGGACGAGCTGTACCGGGTCATGGACCACGCGCGCATGACGTCCGACGTCGGCACCGTGCTGCTGACCGGCAACGGCCCCTCCCCCAAGGACGGCGGCTGGGCGTTCTGCAGCGGCGGCGACCAGCGCATCCGCGGCCGCGACGGCTACCGCTACGCGGAGGGCGAGAACGCCGACACCATCGACCCGGCCAAGGCCGGGCGCCTGCACATCCTGGAGGTGCAGCGCCTCATGCGGACCATGCCCAAGGTGGTCGTCGCGGTCGTGGACGGCTGGGCCGCCGGCGGCGGGCACTCGCTGCACGTGGTCGCCGACCTCACGGTCGCCTGCCGCGAGCACGGCAGGTTCAAGCAGACCGACGCCGACGTCGGCTCGTTCGACGCCGGCTACGGCTCCGCCTACTTCGCCCGCCAGCTCGGGCAGAAGCGCGCCCGGGAGGTCTTCTTCCTCGCCCGCGAGTACTCCGCCGACGACGCCGAGCGCTGGGGCTCCGTCAACGAGGTCGCCGCCCACGAGGACCTGGAAGGGCTGGCGCTGGAGTACGCGAAGATCATCGCCACCAAGTCGCCGCAGGCCATCCGGATGCTCAAGTTCGCCTTCAACGCCGCCGACGACGGCATCGCCGGCCAGCAGGTGTTCGCCGGCGAGGCGACGCGGCTCGCGTACATGACGGACGAGGCGGTCGAGGGCAAGGAGGCGTTCCTGGAGCGCCGCGCCCCGGACTGGTCGGCGTTCCCGTACTACTACTGACCACCTACGACTGACCACGCCGCTGACTCGCCGGTCTGGGACCGCCGAGTCAGCCGGCTGGTCCGACCACCCCGCTGACTCGGCGCCGAGGGGGTGGCGAGTCAGTCGGGTGGTCGCCTACTCGTCGTCGTCCGTGGGCCGGCCGCCGGGGGTGACCGGCACCGGCTCGGCAGCGAGACGGAACTCCTCGACACCCAGCGCCCGCGCCAGCTCGTCGGATCCGGTGAGCACGACGACGCCCGGGTAGTCCGCCAGGATGCGCTCCAGCCGGGCACGTCCCTCCTGGTCCAGGTCGCGGTCGAGGTCGGCGACCAGGAGCAGCGGCGGCTCCCCGTAGATCGCGCGGGCCAGCGCGAGCCGCGCCCGTTCGTCGGTGGTCAGCGGTTCCCCGCCGGAGCGCAGCACGGTGCGCAGGCCGTCGGGGAACCGATCGGCGGAGAGGCCGACGGTTTCGAGGACCGCTGCCGCGGTCTCGTCGTCCAGGTCGGGACGCCGGTAGCGCAGCGCACGCCGCAACGTTCCGCGCTCGAACACCGTGCCCCTCGTGGCGAGCCCGACGAGCGCGCGCCCGCGCGCCGGAGCGACGGCCCGCAGGTTCTCGCCGTCCACCCAGATCTCGTCGGCGACGCCGTGCGAGGTCACGTCGAGCCCGACCACCCGGCGCATCAGGCGCAGCGGCGCCCCCGGGTCGTCGCCGGTGAGCCGGATCCGGGCGCGGGCGCCCACCCGCAACGGCTCGGGGGTGAGCCCGGGGACCGCGACATGCACCAGGCCGGGCGCGTCCGCGCCGTCCGGCACGGGGGCCGACGCCGCGGCGTCACGGGCCCGCTCGTACTCGGCCCGCCGACGTGCGGCGTCGGCGAGCGCCGGGCCCAGGACGGCGCGGGCGGCCAGGTAGGTCTGGCGGTACTCGACGATCCGGCCGAGGTCGATGATCGGCGTCGACGCGATGCCGGCGATCGCCATGGCGGCCATCGTGACGGCGGGGTCGATGCCGCGGACGACGCCGACGGTCGCGACGGCGAGCGTGGCCAGCATCGCCGCAACGGTGCCGCCGGCCCGGATCAGGCCGACGATCGCGGACCGGTCGACCGCCCGGTCGACGACGGCGTCCGACGCGGAGTCGATGTGGCCGAGCTCGCGGCCGGCTCCGCGCGCCGCGATGATCCCCTGCGCGGCGCCCACCGTGTCGGCGATCCGTGTGGCCATGCGCCCGCGGGCCCGCCGCAGGCTGCGCGACCTCTGGTACGCCGTGCGCGCCCAGGGGACCATCACCGCCGCGAGCACGCCGAGCGGGAACACGAACCCGACGCCGAGGAACGGGTCGATGACCGTGAGGCCCACGACGGAGCCGACGATCAGCGGGATCCCCGCGGCGAGCGGCCCGACGCCCTGCGACACCCAGTTGCGCACGCTGGAGAGATCGTTGGTGGTCCGGGCGACCGTGATCCCGATGTGCGTACTGCCGCCTGGCGTGAGCTCGGCCTGGACCAGGTCACGGCGCACGTCCCGCACGTAGTCCTGACCGAGCCGTTCGGCGGCTATCCGCTCCTCCACGCGCAGCCCGCCGAGCGCCACGGCCGCCGCCACGATGCTGACGACCACCACCGCCATCGGCCACGGGCTGCCCGCGCGGAGCTGTGTGAGGGTCCAGGCGCTGACCACGCCGAGCGCGGCCTGGCCGAGGCCGAGGGCGACCAGGCCGACCACCCAGCCGCGCCGGCGGCCGGTGTAGATCTTCGGGAGCACGCCCGGCTCAGGCGACGGCATGTCCGCCCCGGGTCTGCCCCGCCGGAGCCAGGCCCGCGGCGGCGAGCGCCACGGACGGCCGGCACAGGTCGTACGTCGGCACGACCCCCACGTCGAGCGCGGCGCGGGCCTCCGCCGTGGCGAGCGGCGAGGCGGTGAGCACCCCGGACACCACCGACGGCTCGCAGCCCAGCGCCCGGAGCGCCGCGATCCCGCCGCTCGCGCCGAGCGCGTCCCCGGCGGCGAACACGACACGGTCGACCACCGAACGAAAGGCGTCGTCGGTGAGGAGGCGGCTCGTGTCGCCCTGGAAGATGCCGTCGGCGATCTCGATCAGGACGACGTCGGGGGCGCCGTGCCCCGCCGGGGACGCCAGCACGTCGGTCATGGTCGCGAACACGTCGCGGACCTCCTCGAAGGAGAGGCCGAACGTGCTGGGGTGGCCGAAGTCGGTGAAGTCGACCACGCGGTCCGCACCCGCGTCGGTGTAGTGGTGCGCGTCGTTGCCCGCACCCGTACCGGTCGCCTTGCCCGCGTGGACGGTGAGGCCGGCTGCGGTGAGGCCGCGGGCCAGGCAGGCCAGCGTCGTGGACTTGCCGGAGTTCATCGACGTGCCGACCACCGCGACGACGGGAACCCGGGCCGCGAGACCGCCGGCCGGCGCCGCCGCACGTACCGGGTGCGGCGCGAACCTCGCCAGGTTCACCACCCGGCCGGCGCTGGAGAGCAGCCCGATCGGCTCGATCACCGTGGCGTCGTCGATCGCCGCGTGCTTGTCGACGACGCGCGAGGCGAGCCCGCCGGCGGCCGCGAGATGGCACTCGCCCAGGTCCTCGGGGAGGACGGCGAGGAACTGGTCGGCGGCGTAGCGCGACCCGTAGGCCACGACGATCTCGTCACCCTCGAACAGGATCTGGCGGCGCGACACCGGTGACTCGAGCCGCTTGTGCTGGCCGATGGTCACCACCCGGGCCAGGACGACGTCGCCCGCCCGTGGTGCCCGCGCCGGGTCGGCAATCAGGTCGAAGGCGCCGGGGTCCTGCTCGATGGCCGCGGCCACGAACCGCGTGGAGTAGGCCTTCTTGGCCCGCAGCAGCCGGCGCACGAGCGGGTCCGGGGTCCGTACGCCGGCCGCGTCCGCCCGCAGCGGGGTGACGACGGGGTGCGGGGTGTAGCCGCGCAGGTCAGGGGACGTGTCGAGGATGCTCATGACGGCCACGCTTTCTGGTCGAGGGACGCTGGGGTGCGACACCGTCACTCAACTCGGCCGGTATGAACCGGCCATGAGACCCGGATGAAAGGTCTCTCATCGGGCATCCGGCGCATCGTGCCCCCGCACCCTCGACGCACGCTTACGCTCGTGAGGTGGCCCCGACCGATCCTCTGCCCGACGCCGTGCCCGGCCGCGTGCCCGACCCTCTGGGCAGCGTCGTCCGCGCCGTCCGGGACGCCCTCGGCGGCGGCCCCGCGTACGCACCGCAGCCCCGCCTGTCCGACGCCGACGCGCCGCCCGGCACCGCGCTCGTGCTGCGGACCTCCGGTTCCACGGGAAACCCGCGCGAGGTGGCGCTGAGCGCCGCCGCCCTGCGCGCCTCGGCGGACGCCACGCACGAGCGGCTCGGCGGTCCCGGGAGCTGGCTGCTCGTGCTTCCGCCCACCCACGTCGCCGGGGTCCAGGTCATCACCAGGTCCCTCCTGGCGGACGGCGCGCTGCACCCGGACACGCTCGACCGCTTCACGGCCGCCGGGTTCGCGGCGGTCGCCGCCGGCTTCGCCGCCCCCCTGGTGCCCGGCCGGCGCGCTTACGTCTCGCTGGTCCCCACCCAGCTGCACCGGCTGGTCACCGCGGCCGACGACGGCGACCACGCGGGGCTCGACGCCCTCGCCCGGTTCGACGCGGTGCTCGTCGGCGGTGCGGCCGCGCCGGCGCCCCTGCTGGCCGCCGCCCGGGCCGCCGGCGTCCGTGTCGTCACCACCTACGGCATGTCCGAGACGAGCGGCGGCTGCGTGTACGACGGCGTCCCGCTCTCCGGCGTGCGGATCCGCCTGGCCGACGCCGACGCCCACGCGGACGCCCAGGCGGGGTCCGCCGGCGCGCCCGGGTCCGCCCCGGGAATCGGCGTCGTCGAGCTGTCCGGTCCGATGCTCGCCGAGGGCTACCTGGGCGATCCCGACGCCACCGCCGCCGCCTTCCGTACCGACCCGGACGGCACCCGCTGGTTCCGCACCTCCGACCTGGGCCGCCTGGACGACGGCCGGCTCACGATCCTCGGCCGGGCGGACGACGTCATCCTCACCGGCGGCGTCAACGTCGCCCCGGCGGCCGTCGAGGACGCCATAGCCGGACACCTCGCGGGGCTCGGCCTCCGTGGGGAGGCCTGCGTCGTCGGCGTGCCCGACGCCGAGTGGGGCCAGGCGGTCGTCGCCGTCGTCGCGACCGGTCCGGCCGGCTCGTCCGCCGCCCAGGGGCCGTCGGCCGGCCTGAGCTCGGTCCGGGACCCGGACCCTGGCGCCGGCCCGGACCTCGTCCTGGCCGACGGCGGCGGTGAGCTGCTCGCCGGGCTGCGCTCCACCGTCGGGCAGCGGCTCGGTTCCCCCGCCGCGCCGCGCCGGGTCTACGTCACCCATGCCCTGCCGACCCGTGGCCCCGGCAAGACGGACCGCCGGGCGGTGCGGGACGCCGTCGTGCGGGCCGAGGCCGCCCGGGAACCCGTGCGACCATGACTTCGTTCCTCCGCCAGGGCCTCGGACACGCCCGGGCCTGGTACGTCGAACCTGCTGGGCGCGAACCCTGTCGTCCACAGCCACTGGTCACACCTCACGAACGAAGGACACGCTGATGGCGACTGCCGCCGAGTGGATCTCCGGGGCCCGGCCCCGCACGCTGCCGGCGGCGGCGGCCCCGGTGATGGTGGGCACCGGCGCTGCCGCGCAGGTGGACGCCTCCGCGTGGCTCCCCGCGCTGCTCGCACTGGGGGTCGCCCTGGCGCTGCAGATCGGCGTCAACTACGCCAACGACTACTCCGACGGCGTCCGCGGGACCGACCTCGACCGGGTCGGACCCATGCGGCTCACCGCCTCCGGCGCCGCAGCCCCCGGCACCGTCAAGCGCGCCGCCTTCGCCGCGTTCGGCGTCGCCGCCCTGCTGGGGCTGGCGCTGTGCGCGGTCTCCGGCCACTGGTGGCTGCTCGCTGTCGGCGCGGTGTCCGTCGCCGCGGCCTGGTACTACACGGGCGGCAAGAAGCCGTACGGGTACCGGGGACTCGGCGAGATCGCCGTGTTCGTGTTCTTCGGCCTGGTCGCGGTGCTCGGCACCACGTACACGCAGGCCGACCGCATCACCTGGCCGGCGGTGCTCGGTGCCGTCGGGGTCGGCCTCATCGCGTGCGCGCTGCTCATGGTCAACAACCTGCGCGACATCCCGACCGACGTGCTCGCCGGCAAGCGCACCCTGGCCGTGCGGCTCGGCGACCACCGGGCCCGCCGGGCCTACGTGGCGATGCTGTGGGTCCCGGTGCTGCTCGGTCTGGTGTGCGCGTTCTGGGCACCGTGGTCGCTCGTCGTGCTGCTGCTGTTCGGTCCGGCCATCCTGCTGACCATCCCGGTGCTCGCCGGGGCGCGCGGCAAGCTGCTGATCCCGGTCCTGGCCGGGACGGGCCTGTACGAGCTCGGCTACGGCCTGCTGCTCTGGCTCGGCCTGTCGATCTGACCCGCGCCGGGTCGAGCGGCCGGGCCGGATCGCCGGGCCGGACGGCGGGTCAGTCGGCCTGGAGCTTCTTGTCGACCTCGGCGTCCTCGTGGGCCGCGTCGGCGTCGGTCTTCGGGAAGACCGCGCGCTCGGCGGCGCGGCGGTCCGTCCGTTCGGCGATCCACCGCGTCGCGGCGTCCCGGGGCTTGGTCAACGTCAGGTACGACAGCGCCAGCGCCACCACCACCGCCACCGTCGGGAGCAGCCAGCCCCGCAGACCGACCAGGTAGAGCAGGCCGAGGGTCGCGCCGAACAGCGCGAGGCGGAGCAGCGTGTAGGTCAGGAGTGGCACCCTCCCATCGTAAGCCGGGCCCCGGTCACACCCGGCCACGAGTTCACCCGTTCGGCCGGGCGCCTCCGGCGTGCGTCCCGTTAGGCTCCAGCCCATGCCCAAGCTCGTGTTCTTCCTCCTGTACCTCGCGCTCGTCGTCTACGCGCTGGTCGACGTGATCCAGGCGGAGGAAGAGGACCTCGGCGGGATCCAGAAGGGCTTCTGGATAGTCGCCATCGTGTTCCTTCCACTGGCGGGCTCCATCGCGTGGCTGGTGGTGAGCAACACGGCCCGACGTCGCCGGAGGAGCTCCGGCCAGCAGGTCACCGGGTTCCCGGCCGGCCAGCCGGCACCCGCCCGGTACGAGCGCCGGACGCGCTCCTGGGAGCGGGACGCCGCGCCCGTCGCGCCCGAGGACGACCCCGAGTTCATCTGGCTGATGGAACAGGCCAAGCGCAAGCGCGAGCGGGAGGCCCGCGAGGGAGCCGGCCGCACCGAGGACGCGGCGCCCAGGGACCTGCCGACGGACGCGGACGGGGACGGGCGGCAACGCGGCGAAGGTCACGCCGAGGGCTGACCCATCCCCGCCGTCCCGCCGTAGGCTGGGGGTATGCCACGCATACTCCTGATCCTGGTCGTCGTCGGACTCGCGGCGTATGCCCTGGCCGACGTCTGGGGCTCTGACGAGGACGAACGCGGCGGGCTGCCCCGGTGGCTCTGGGTGCTCCTGATCGTGCTCCTGCCCCTGCTGGGCGCGATCTCGTGGATCGTCGTGCGCGTCGCGGCCCGCCGGTCGGGCGCGGGCCCCTCGGCGCCCGGCAGCGGTCCGGGCGGAGGCGGCAGCCGTCCGACGCCGCCGCGGTCACCCCGCCCCGGCCCGCGCCGTCCCGCCGGCCCCGTCGCCCCGGACGACGACCCCGAGTTCCTCTGGCGCCTCGAGCAGGAGAAGCGCAGGCGGGAGCGGGAGGCCCGCGGCAGCCGGGACCGGGACACCCAGGACGACGACGTCTGACCGCACGAGAAATGACCATGCACTTGCTGCCAAGATCTTGAGCATCCTGGCAGCAGGTGCATGGTCATTTCCGGGCGTGCCGGGCGTGCCGGGCGGCCGTCACAGGCCCGAGTACGAGTGCTTCCCGTTGAAGATCAGGTTCACGCCCGTGAAGTTGAACAGCACGCACGCGTAGCCGGCCACGACGAACCACGCCGCGCGGGTCCCGGACCAGCCGCGCGTCGTGCGCGCGTGCAGGTAGGCCGCGTAGACGACCCACACGATGAAGCTCCAGACCTCCTTGGGGTCCCAGCCCCAGTAGCGGCCCCAGGCGTCCTCCGCCCAGATGGCGCCGCCGATGAGCGTGAAGGTCCACAGCACGAACGCCACCGAGTTGAGCCGGAACGAGAGCGACTCCAGGGCCGCCGGCGCCGGCGTGTGGTCGAGCCAGCCCCAGTGCCGGCTGCCGAGCAGCACCGAGCCGTTGTCCCGGCCGTCCCGCAGGAGCTGCAGCACCGACGTCACGAACGCGACCGTGAAGATGCCCGTCGCACAGATGGCGACGCCGACGTGGATCACGAGCCAGTACTTCTGCAGCGCGGGCTGCACGCCCATCGCCGCGACGAAGAACTGTTCCTGTGCCAGCACGAGGAACAGCACGCCGAGCCCGGTCACGAACGCGCCGAGGAAGCGCACGTCGCGCCGGACGTTGACCCCGGCGAACACAGCGACCGCCACGAAGGTGCCGACCAGCGTGAACTCGTACATGTTGGCCCACGGCGTGCGGCCGGCGGCGATCCCGCGCAGGACGATCGCGGCGAGCAGCATCGCCGCCGCCAGCCAGGTCACCGACATGCCGACGCCGGCGAACCTCCGGTTCACCGGCCCGGGGGCCGCTGCGGTGGTGTCCGGGCCGTACGGCGAGACCGCCTCGGAACCGGCGCCGGCGGCCGCGACGGCCACCTTCTCCCGGTTCCTGGCCGCGTCCCGCGCGTCGACCTTGGCGCCTGACAGGCGCGACAGGTCCACGGCGAACGCGACGAGCGCGACGGCGAGAGCCGTCGCCGCGCCCCAGACGAGCAGCACACTGAGGTTTGCCAGCTCCATGTTCAGTCCTCTTCCGATCCGGTCTCGGCACGCGGTCGCCGAGCCTGTTCTAGGGCGGCCCCCGACGCGGTCTCCGCCACCACGGGCACCGCGGCCAGCGCGCGGTCGACCTCGGCCTGCAGGCCTGCGTCGTCCCCGCGGGCAAGCCCCGCGACCTCGACCACCGTAGCGCCATCCGTGCCGACGTACGCCCGCGCCCAGACACGGCGGCGCGGCGTGAAGAGCGAGACGCTGAGCCCGCCGAGCGCGAGTAGGGAGAACACGAGCACGAACCCGAGCGACGGGTCGTGCCGCAGGTCGAGGGCCACGTAGCGCGGCAGCTCCTCGCCGAGCGTCAGGGTGCCGAGCCCGTCCGGCAGGTCGACGGTCTCGCCCGGCCGGGCCAGCACCTTGACCCGCTCGCCGTTCTCGTCGACGGCGGGCGTGAGCGACGCCGTGTCGAGCTCGTACACGTTCTGCGGGGCGCCCTCGTCGAGCCCCAGGTCGCCCGTGTACACCTCGAGCACGAGCAGCGGGTCGACGGGCTGCGGGAACGCCGAGCGGGCGGACCCGTCCGGCTCGACCTCCGCGGTCGGCAGGAAGTAGCCCACCAGCCCGATCTGGTCGAGCCCCGGGGAGACGTCCGGCACCTTGACCACGCCGCGGGACGTGTACATCGTGTCCTGCGGGATGAACGTGACGCGGCCCGCGAAGGCGACCTCGCCCTCGGCGTCGCGCACCGTGATGTCGGGCGCGAACCCGTTGCCCTGCAGGTAGATCTTGGCGCCGTCGACCATCAGCGGGTGGTTCACCTTCACGGTCTCCGGCCGCTGCTCGCCCGAGGGCTCGGTCACCGTCACGTGCGCCGTGAAGTCGCGCGCCTGCGCGAACGCCACGGTGTCGCTCGCGAACTCCGACACGAACCGGTCGAGCGTCATGGAGAACGGCACCAGCGTCTCCGGGCGGAACCAGGCGCCCTTCTCGAAGGTGTCGTAGTCGACGACGGCGTTCGCGAACCCGCGGCCCTCGGTGACTATGGCCTGGCCGCGGTAGTGCAGCAGCTGTCCCGTCGCCACCGACACGAGCAGCCCGACCAGGGCCAGGTGGAACACCAGGTTGCCGGTCTCGCGCAGGTAGCCGCGCTCGGCGCTCACGTTGGCCGACGCCGGTCGCGCCTGTACCGATGGTCGCTCCGGCCCTGCGCTCGCAAGCTCGCTCCGGCCCGACGCTCGGTGGGCGGGCTCAGTACCACGGTCCACGCGGAAGGTGGGCAGCCAGGAGATCGTGCCGCGCAGGCGGGCGGCGACGGCGTCGGCGGCCTCCTCGGGGGAGGCGGTGGTGGTCCCGGAGGCCTTGGCCGGGAACCGGTTGAACCGGGACGGCACGCGCGGCGGGCGGCCGCGCAGGGCACGGTAGTGCGCCGCCGACCGGGGCAGGATGCAGCCAACCAGCGAGACGAACAGCAGGATGTAGATCGCGGAGAACCAGACCGACGAGTAGACGTCGAAGAACCCGGCCTTGTCGAGCCACTCCCCCGCCGTCGGATGGTCTGCGAGGTACTCGATGACGCCCGCCGCGTCCTGGTTGCGCTGCGGGAGCACCGACCCGGGCACCGCCGCGACGGCGAGCAGCATGAGCAGCATGAGCGCCACGCGCATCGACGTGAGCTGGCGCCACATCCAGCGCAGCGTGCCCACCAGGCCCAGCGCGGGTGCGTTGGGCCGGTCGGGCTTCTGCTCGCCGGAGGCCGTCGGCCCGCCGGACGCCGGATCGCCCTGCGCCGGCTCGCCCTGCGTGAACTCGTCCGCGATCCCCTCGGGGACGTAGGTGCCGTCCCCACCCGTGCGGCCGGCCATCAGATCACCGTCTCGAATCCGCCGATCCAGAGCTGCATGGCACCGGTGAGGCGCGTCCACAGCCCTGTGACCAGCAGCAGCCCGACCAGCACCAGCAGCCCGCCGCCGAGGCGCAGCGCCGCGAGGCGGTGCCGGCGCAGGAAGTCCATCATGCGCTCCGAGCTCCCCAGCCCGAGGGCGACCAGCAGGAACGGGACCCCCAGGCCTATGCAGTAGGCGACGCCGAGGAGCGCGCCGCGGCCCGCCGACGCCTCGTCGATCGCGAGGACCTGTACGGCGCCGAGGGTGGGGCCGATGCAGGGCGTCCAGCCGAGGCCGAACACGATGCCGAGCAGCGGCGCACCCCAGAGCCCGGCGCGCGGTGTCACGTGGAACCGCGCCTCGCGCTGCAGGAACGGCACCGCGCCGAGGAAGCCGAGGCCGAGCAGGACGACCACCGCGCCGAGCACGCGGGTGATGACGTCCTCCCAGCGCACGAGGTAGCTGCCGAGGCTGCCGAACGCGGCGCCGAACGAGACGAAGACGACGGTGAAGCCGAGCACGAACAGCGCTACCCCTGCGACGACCCGGGAGCGGGCGGGCCTGACGCGCGTGGTCACCGCTCCGCCGGTTGCGCCGGCCTCGGCGGTCGCGTTCATCGAGGCGGCGGCCATGCCGCTCACGTAGCCGAGGTACCCGGGAACGAGCGGCAGCACGCACGGCGAGGCGAACGACACGAGGCCCGCCAGCATCGCGACGGGCACCGCCAGCAGCAGCGACCCGCTGAACGCCGTGACCGCGAGCCCGTCGCCGACGGCGGTCGCGACGGCACCGATAGGACTGCCGGGAAGCATCAGGCGGCCTCCGCCAGGACGTCGTCGATCAGCGCCTCGAGCGTCGATCCCTCGACCTGGCCGACGACCCGAGCCGCCACGTTGCCCTCCTGGTCCAGGATCACGGTGGACGGCACGGCCTGCAGCGGCACGACGCCGGACAGGCCGGCGATCACGGCGCCGGTGCGGTCCTCGATGCTCGGGTACGGCACCTCGAACGTGCGCTGGAACGCCTGGGCGGCGCCGGCGTCGTCCTCGGTGTTGATGCCGAGGAACCGCACACCCTCCTTGGACCCGGCGAGGTCCACGAGGTCGGGAGCCTCGGCGCGGCACGGGGCGCAGGAGGCGTACCAGGTGTTCACGACCACGACGTCACCCGCCCAGTCGGCGGTGTCCACGTCGTTGCCCTCGAAGTCGGTGCCCTCGATGGCGACGGGTCCCCTGCGGTCCCCGACGTCGTACGTCTGCACGGACCCGTCCCCTGAGACATACCCCTGCCCGACGACGTCGCCTGCGCCGGACTCCTCGGGCGAGCACCCGGCGAGAGCGGCCACCAGGCCGATGACGATGCCGACCGCCACTATCCACTGCACGACCCTGAAGGTCTTTCCCCGCATCACGCTCCGGCGACCTTGCTCGCGCCGTCGTAGAGCTCCGCGGCGGGCTCCGTGTAGTGGAGGCCGACGAACCGGTCGTCCTCGAAGCGCAGGGACGTCAGCGACGCCAGGTTGCACTGGCGGCGGCGCGGGTCGTGCCAGAGCTGGCCGCCCTCGAGCGAACGGCGGGTGACCCAGATGGGGAGCTGGTGGCTGACGAGCACGATCTCGTGGCCCTCCGCGGCCTTGCGAGCGTCCTCGACGGCGGCGCGCATGCGCTCGACCTGCTGCGTGTACGGCTCCCCCCACGACGGGCGGAACGGGTTCCACATGTACGGCCAGTTCTGCGGGCTCCGGAGCGCGCCTCCGCCGCCGCCGACGGGCAGGCCCTCGTAGCGGTTGCCGGCCTCGATGATGCGGTCGTCCGTCGCGAGCTCCAGCCCGAAGCCCTGCGCAACGGGGGCGGCCGTCTCCTGCGCGCGCTGCAGCGGGGAGGCCACCACCCGGACCACGTCGTGACCGGTGCTGGTGAGGTGGTCGGCGACGATCTTCGCCATCGCCTGGCCACGGTCGGAGAGGCGGTAGCCGGGCAGCCGTCCGTACAGGACACCGTCGGGGTTGTACACCTCGCCGTGCCGCAGCAGGTGAACCGTCGTGGAAACCATGGCGCCCAGTCTCGCACCCGACCCTGGGTGCCGGTGACCTCGGAAGTGTGGATTACGTCATCCTGCGCCCGACCTGGTGACCCGGCGGGTCAGTCGCAGTGGGCCGTCAGGCCCTCCTCGGTACCGCCGGAGAGCTTCGAGGACTCGGCCACCTTGGCCATGATGCGGCCGAGGGCCGCGAACTCGTCGGGCTCCAGGGCCTCGACCATGATGCGGCGCACCGCGGCGACGTGGCCGGGCGCCGCCGCCTCGAGGGCCGCGCGGCCGGCGTCGGTCATCGTGCAGTTCACACCGCGCCGGTCGCCCTCGGCGGCGCGACGCTCGACCAGCCCGCGCGACTCCATGCGCGCGACGGTGTGCGTGAGCCGGCTGCGCGACAGCACGAGGCCGTCGGCGAGCGTCGACATCCGCATGGTGAGCTCCGGTGCCTCCGAGAGCTGCACCAGCAGGCTGTACTCGCCGAGGGAGAGATCGAGGGTGCGGTCGTGGACCGCGCCGAGCGCCTCGACGAAGCGTGCGGTGCCTTCGAGATAGTGCCGCCAGGAGCCCTGCTGCTCCTCGGTCAGCCACAGGTCCTGCTGCTCGACCGTCTGCACCGTCATCTCGCCACCGCCTTCGTGCTGCCTCGGACACCCTGGGAATACGTTACGGGACCCGCTATGTTGGACCATCTCGGGTAGTTGATCTCTAAACTATCCACCCAAATCGCCGCTTCACCAAGGAGTCCTCACTCATGGCCACCCCGCTCCCCGCCGGACTGACCGCCGGCACCTACGACATCGATGCATCCCACACCACCGCGGCCTTCTCGGTTCGCCACGCGGGTATCGCGAAGGTGCGCGGCACCATCGCCGTCTCCTCTGGCACCATCACGGTCGGTGAGGACCTCGAGTCGTCGAGCGTCACCGCCGAGCTGGACGCACAGTCCGTCAACACGGGCGACGCCGGTCGCGACGGCCACCTGAAGAGCGCCGACTTCTGGCACGCCGACGAGAACCCGGCCTGGACCTTCTCGTCCACCGCCATCCGCCCCGAGGGCGACGCCTACATCATCTCGGGCGACCTGACCATCAACGGTGTCACCAAGGGCGTCGAGCTGGAGACCGAGTTCACCGGCACCGCCAAGGACCCGTTCGGCAACAACCGTGCCGGCTTCGAGGCCGCCCTCGAGATCAACCGCAAGGAGTTCGGCCTGACCTGGAACGCCTCGCTGGAGACCGGCGGCTTCCTGGTGGGCGACAAGGTGAAGATCACCCTGGACGTCAGCGCGATCGCCAAGGCCTGACCTCGGTCGGACGGCTCGCTCGGACAGCTCGCTCAGACATAGCCCGTGCCGGTGACGGCACGGGCTATGTCTTTGATGTCGGCGGGGCGCACCCGGCAGCATCCGCCCACTATCCGCGCGCCGTCAGCGACCCACTGCCGCGCCTGCTGCCCTGGCCGTGCGGACCGTTCCGCCGGACCCGCCCAGCTGCGCCGCCCGGCATCCCAGCTCTCTCCGCTGTTCGGGTAGACGATCACCGGCTTCCCGGTCGCCTCTCGGGCGGCGACGACCGCCGCAGGCACGTCGGACGGCGCGCAGCAGTTGACCCCCACCGCCACGACCTCCGGCACGTCCCGCGCGAGGGCGAACGCCTCGGCGAGCGGCTGCCCGGCGCGGGTGCGGTCGCCGTCGATGCTGTACGTCAGCCACACGGGGATGCCCACCCCTGAGATCACCGACATCAGCGCTTCCGCCTCGTCCAGGTCCGGGATCGTCTCGAGCGCCAGCACGTCCGGCCCGGCGTCGGCCAGCACCTCCAGCCGACGTCGGTGCCAGGCCGCCAGCTCGGCCACGCTCAGCCCGTACCGGCCCCGGTACTCCGAACCGTCGGCCAGGCTCGCGCCGTAGGGACCCACCGACGCGGCGACCCAGCGGTCCCGCCCGTCGTCGGCCAGCTCGTCACGGGCGTCGCGGCCCAGCTCGACGCTGCGCCGGAGCAGCCGGACGGCGTCGTCCCGATCGACCCCGTGCGCCTCGAAGCCCTCGAACGAGGCCTGGTAGCTCGCCGTCGTCGCGATCACGGCGCCGGCGCGGAAGAACGACAGGTGGGCGGCCTTGATCTCGTCGGGGGCGTCCGTCAGCAGCCGCGCCGACCACAGGCCGTCCGACAGGTCGTGCCCGCGCGCCTCGAGCTCGGTCGCCAGGCCGCCGTCCGTGACCAGGACCGTGTCGTCGTTCTCGAGGAATCCCACGGGACGACCCTAAGGGTGCACGATCAACCACGTCGCGACCGCCGGCCGCACGCCCGCGTTCCGGATCCGGTGCGGCACCGAGCACGGATAGCTGATGGAGTCGCCCGCCGCGAGCACCACCTCGTCGTCGGCCAGCTCGACGGTGAGCTCGCCCGCCACGACGTTGCCGATCTCGTAGCCCTCGTGCTTGAACGGCTCGACGTCACCGAGGGTGGCCGTGGCACCGGGCGGGTAGACCGACTCGAAGAAGTCGAGGCCGCGGGTCGGGTTGGGCGAGAGCCGGCGGAACGTGACCCCGCCGTCGAGGGTCACCGGAGAAGCCTCCCAGCCGCGGGTGACCGCTATCCCCGCGTGGTCGAGGTCCGTCGTCCCGCCGCGCGGAGCGGCGACGGCGTCCGGCGGCTCGAACACGTCGGACAGCGAGACCCCCAACGCGTCGGTGATCGCGAGCAGACGCACCACCGACGGCCGCATGACGTCCCGTTCGATCTGCGACACGGCGCTGGCCGAGATACCGAGCGTCGCGGCGAGGCTGCGTGCGGACACACCCCGCGCCACGCGGAGGCCGCGGAGCCGGGCGCCGAGAGACGGTTCGGAGGACACGGCCGCATCGTACGAGTGCACCGGGCCCCGCGCGGCCCTCGCCCGCACGACACACCGGTCGACACGCCCTGATTCACGCACTCGTCACGCACCGAAAACACGCGTGAAGCGGTAACTGAACATGAGCCTTACGACGTGGTTACCCCGGGGAAACCAGCCGCCCGCCGTTAACCCATAACTTCATGTCGACCCAGCGACCACCCTTCGGAAGGCAGTGCTCATGACCGAGAACACGGAGGTGGCGGCCTCCTCGGCCCGCGCACCCCAGGACCCGCCCGGCGATGTCTCCGGCGGCGAGCACGACCTCGTCGAGGCCGCCGGGCACCCGGTCGGGTCCGGCAACGTCAAGCCTTCCTACGACCCCCGGCTCGCCAATGAGGACCTCGCCCCCTTGCGGGAGCAGAAGTGGTCGTCGTACAACATCTTCGCCTTCTGGATGTCCGACGTGCACAGCGTCGGCGGCTACGTGACCGCCGGCAGCCTCTTCGCGCTCGGCATCGCGAGCTGGCAGGTGCTGCTGGCCCTGCTGGTCGGCATCGTCATCGTGCAGGTGTTCACCAACCTGGTCGCCAAGCCGAGCCAGAACACCGGGGTGCCCTACCCCGTGATCAACCGCGCGGTCTTCGGCGTCAAGGGCGCGAACATCCCCGCGATCATCCGCGGCCTCATCGCCGTCGCCTGGTACGGCGTGCAGACGTTCCTCGCCGCGCAGGCGCTGAACATCGTCTTCCTCAAGTTCGTCCCCGCCAGTGCCGCACTCGTCGAGCCGACGTTCCTCGGGCTGAACGCCCTGGGCTGGATCTCGTACGCCGTGCTCTGGTTCGCGCAGGCCGCGCTGTTCTGGAACGGCATGGAGACCATCCGGCGGTTCATCGACTGGGCCGGTCCCGCCGTCTACGTCGTGATGATCGTGCTGGCGGTCTACCTCGTCTCGGAGGCGAGCTGGTCCGACATCAGCCTGAACCTGCACGAGGGCGAGCCGCTCACCGGCTGGGCCTCGGTAGGGGTCTTCTGCACGGCCGTCGCGATCGTCGTGTCCTACTTCTCCGGGCCCATGCTGAACTTCGGCGACTTCGCGCGGTACGGGCGCTCGTTCAAGGCCGTGAAGCGCGGCAACCTGCTCGGCCTGCCGGTCAACTTCCTGTTCTTCTCGCTCCTGACGGTCATCACGGCGTCGGCGACGGTGCCGGTGTTCGGCGAGCTCATCACCGACCCCATCCACACCGTCGAGCGCATCGACACCCCGTTCGCGATCCTGCTCGGCGGCCTGACCTTCGTGACCGCGACGGTGGGCATCAACATCGTCGCGAACTTCATCTCCCCCGCGTTCGACTTCTCCAACGTGGCCCCGCAGAAGATCAGCTGGCGCATGGGCGGCATGATCGCCGCGGTCGGGTCCGTGGCCCTGCTGCCCTGGAACTGGTACAACAACGCCGACGCGATCCACTACACGCTCGGCGTGCTCGGTGCCCTGATCGGCCCGCTGTTCGGCATCCTGATCGCCGGCTACTACTTCGCGGCCAGGCAGCGGGTGCTCGTCGACGACATGTTCACCATGTCGCCTGAGGGTGCCTACTGGTACACGAACGGCTACAACCGCAACGGTGTGCTCGCGATCTTCCTGGCCGGCGTGCCGACCGTCCTCCTGGGCGTCCTGCCCAAGCTGATCGCCGACCTCGGGTACTTCGACATCTCCTGGATCGGCAACTACACCTGGTTCATCGGGTGCGGCCTCGGCTTCGTCGCCTTCCGGTGGCTGGAGCGGCTCAGCCCGCAGATCCCGTCGTTCGACGGCGTCACCGAGGGTGTGGCCGACGGCGCAGCGGGCACCAAGGCCTGAGGGTGCGGATCCACCTCGTCAACCCCAACACCTCCCGGGCGATGACCGGCAAGATCGCGGTCACCGCCCGGGAGGTCGCCGGGCCGGACGTCACCGCCGTCGCCACCTGCCCGGACCCCGGCGCGGGCCCCGCCGCCGTCGAGAGCCACACCGACGAGGCGTGGGCCGCGCTCGTGGTGGCGCAGCAGGTCGCGGCCGCGGAGGCGGCGGACGTCGGTCCAGCGGACGGCTACGTCGTCGCCTGCTTCGGCGACCCCGGCCTGGACGCCGCCCGCGAGCTGACGGACGGCCCGGTCGTCGGGATCGCCGAGGCGGCGATGCACCTCGCGACCCTCTCGGGCCGCACGTTCGCGGTGGTGACCACGCTGTCGCGCACCCTCGGCCGCGCGCACGACCTGGTGCGGCGCTACGGCTTCGAGGACGCGTGCGTCGCGATGTACGCGGCGGACGTCCCGGTCCTCGACCTGGAGGACGCCGGCTCGGAGGCCCGGGAGAGGATCGCCGAGCTCTGCGAGCGCGCCGTCCGCGACGACGGCGCCGACACCGTCGTGCTCGGCTGTGCCGGCATGACCGACCTCTGCGCGGACCTCACCAAGCGCACGGGCGTCCCGGTGATCGACGGCGTGGCGGCCGCCGTCGGCCTGGTGTCGGGGATGGTGCGGATGAACGTGGGCACGAGCAAGCGGGACGAGTACGCGCCCCCGCCGCGACCACCCCTCGGCTGACTCCCGTTCGCCAGGCCCCAAGGAGCCATAACCCCCGGAGTTACGGCGCCCCTGAGCCTGGGGGCGCCGCCGCGGCCCGGCGACGACTCAGAGCGCCGCCGCCCGCGTCGCCGCGTGGAACGCCAGGATCTGCAGCTCGCCGCCGACGTCGACGGAGCGCACCACCACATCGTCCGGCACCTGGAGCGCGACCGGCGCGAAGCTGAGGATCTCGCGGACGCCCGCGCCGACGACGGCGTCGGCCACGTCCTGGGCCACGTGGCCCGGCAGCGCGAGCACGACCATGCTGACCCGCTCGCGCTGGATGACCTCCGCGACGGAGCGCACGTGCTCGACGGTCACGCCGGCCACCCGCGTGCCGACGACGTCGGGCGACGCGTCGAGCAGCGCCACCACCTGGAAGCCGCGCGTCGTGTAGCCGGAGTAGTTCGCGAGGGCGTGCCCGAGGTTGCCGATGCCGACGATCGCCAGCCGGTGCTCCGTCTCGAGTCCCAGGGCGACCGTGATGTAGGAGGCGAGCGACTCGACGTCGTACCCGACGCCGCGCGTGCCGAACGAACCCAGGTAGGACAGGTCCTTGCGCAGCTGCGCCGAGCTCACGCCCGAACGCTCCGCGAGCTCCGTCGACGAGGTGAGCGCCACGCCCTCGGCCGCGAGGTCACGCAGGGCGCGCAGGTAGTACGGCAGCCTCCCTACGGTTGCTGCCGGAACTGTCCCGTCACTGAGTTCGACCACGTGCTGCTCCCCTCCCCGCGACCACTGTGTCGCGGGCGTACGCACACACTGCCGGGATGATCATGCCAGGAGGCGGGCCAGGCGCGCACCGTCCACGCGCCAGAAACCTTGCTGGACGCCGTCCACCTCGACCACGGGGACGTAGTCCCCGTACTTCTCCCGCAGCGCGGGCACGCTGTCGATGTCGACCTCGCGCCATCGGGCTCCCGCGTCCTCGCACACCCGCACCACCACGGCGCGCGCGTCCTCGCACAGATGGCACGCCTCACGCGTGTACAGGACTACCCGGGCATCGGCAGGACTTGTCACGACCCGAGGTTACGTCACGCGCGGGACCGGACCGTCCGTACCCGGCAGCCGTCCGTCCGCCCACCGCACGCCCCAGGCCAGGACCAGGAAGACCACGGCCACGAGGGTGGCGTTGGTCAGCGCCGCGCCGTAGCCGAGCACGGTGACGTCGAGGAAGGGGTACGGGTACCAGCCCGTCGCGGCTCCCCGGACGAAGGTGTAGACGAGCCACGCGATCGGGTAGACGACCGACCACCACACCGTCCGCGCGCTCATGCGGGGCCTGGGCCCTACCCACAGCCAGACGACGACCGCGAGGAGCGGCGCCAGCACGTGCAGCATCGTGTTCGCCACGGCGCCCGACGGCGTCAGCGTCACCAGCCCGCGTAGCACCGTGTTGTAGACGATCCCGGTGACGGCGATGCACAGCAGCGCGTCGAGCCGCAGGACGCGGAACACCGGCCCGTCACGGCGCGGGTCCAGGGCCAGCGCGATGGAGACCCCGCCGATCAGCAGGTTCGACTCGATGGTGAAGTAGCTGAAGAGCCGCACGAAACGTTCGGCGTGCGTGGGCGCGATACCCGGCCCGTCCACGATCGCGGTGACGAGCTCGATGGTGAAGCCGCCGAGGGCGAGGCCTGCCACCAGCAGGTGGAGGATGCGCGCGAGGATGGCCCGGTCCGGCCCGCTGATCTCTTGGCTCACGTCCCGGTTCTATCACCGGCGGCCCCTGCCTGCCCGGTGTGACCTGCACGACGTGGCGCGCGGATAGAGTGGCCTCCATGCCGTCGACGCACCCCTCGTCCGCCACCGCGGCGTTCTTCGACGTCGACAACACGATCATCCGCGGTGCGAGCGCTTTTCACCTGGCCAAGTCCGCGTACCAGCGCAAGTTCTTCGGCACGCGGGACATCCTCAGGTTCGCCGTGATCCAGGCACGCTACCTGGTGTGGGGCGAGAACAAGGAAGAGATCGACAAGGTGCGCAACCGTGCCCTGTCGCTGATCGCGGGCCGCAGCGTCGCGGAGATCGCCACCCTCGGGGAAGAGGTGTGGGACGCCGTGCTGTCGCTGCGGATCTATCCGGGCACGCGCCGCCTGCTCGACGAGCACATCGCCGCGGGCCACCAGGTCTGGCTCATCACCGCGACGCCCGTCGAGATCGCCCAGCTCATCGCGCGCCGGCTGGGCGCGACGGGCGCGCTCGGCACCATCGCCGAGCACAAGGACGGGTTCTACACGGGCCGGCTCAACGGCGACCTGATGCACGGCCAGGCCAAGGCAGCGGCCATCGTCGAGCTCGCGGAGCTGGAGGGCATCGACCTCGACGAGAGCTACGCGTACGGGGACTCGCTCAACGACCTGCCGATGATGCGTTCGGTGGGCCACCCCTGCCCGATCAACCCCGACCTGCGGCTGCGCCGGCACGCGCAGGAGGTGGGCTGGCCCATCCGGGAGTTCCGCGGACGGTCGCAGCGCGCGGCGGGGCGCAGCGTGCGTACGGCTTCCTGGGCCGGCGCCGCGTGGGTGCTTGGCCTGGTGCTGCGGGCGGCTCGGCGCCGGCTGCGCGGACAGTAGCCCGCACGGAGACACGAAGAAGGCCCGGCCCACCATGGGGCCGGGCCTGCTCGTCACGCGCCCGAGGGCGCGAGCGTCACTTCTTGTTGCGGCGCTGGTGACGCGTCTTACGAAGCAGCTTGCGGTGCTTCTTCTTCGCCATACGCTTGCGGCGCTTCTTGATGACGGAGCCCATAGGTCCTCGCAATGTTCGATCGGTCAGCGGCAGCCCGACGACGGGCCGCTCAGCGAAATGGTCCACGGTTGGTCCGGGACAGTGACGCCAGGGAGTGACGATGGCCGACCAACACGAAAGGGAGTCCGCTCACTAGGCTACCTGGTCTGACGCGCGCCCCGTAATCGACGGCGGTGTGAGGTGCGCTGAACCCGTCCCGTAGCCGGTCTACGGCCGCGCGGCGAACCGTTCGAGGAGGTCGGCGTGGCCGGAGCAGACGAGCAGGTCGTTGGCGGAGATCCGCGTCTCCGGCGTCGCGTAGACGAAGTCGACACCCGGCGACTTCACGCCGATGACCGTGATGCCGTACCGCTTGCGGATGTTGGACTGCGCGAGCGTGAAGCCCTGCGCCTCCTTGGGCGGGCGCATCTTGACGATGGTGAAGCCGTCCTCGACCTCGATGTAGTCGAGCAGCTTGCCGCTCACGAGGTGGGCGACGCGCGAACCCGCGTCGGCCTCGGGGAAGACGACGTGGTGCGCGCCGATGCGGGTCAGGATGCGGCCGTGCTCGGCGGAGATCGCCTTGGCCCAGATCTGGGGCGTGCCCAGGTCCACCAGGTTGCCCGTGATCAGCACGGACGCCTCGAGGGACGAGCCGACGCCGACCACCGCCACGCCGAAGTCCTTGGCGCCGAGCTGCTCCAGCGCCTCCGGGTTGGACGCGTCGGCCTCCACGAGCGGCAGCCGCCCGGACCACTGGGCCACCAGGACCGGGTCCTGCTCGACGGCGAGCACGTCCTGGCCGAGCCGGTCCAGGGTCGCGCCGATCGACGACCCGAACCGCCCCAGTCCGATCACGAGCACACCCGCGTCCCGCTCGGGCTTCTTCTCCGGCACGATATTCCTCTCTGGCCACTTGTCAGACGTACAGGTCACCCTAGTGACCCGTGCGCCTGACACTCTCGTCAGCTACCCGATAATCGGTCGTTCCTCGGGGAAGCGTACGATGCGCCGCCGGTCGCGCAGCGCAAGCACCGCGACCACCGTGACCGCGCCGGTGCGCCCCACGAACATCAGGAGGGCCAGCACGTATTTTCCGGCGTCGGGCAGCTCGTGCGTGATGCCTGTGGACAGGCCGACGGTCGCGAACGCCGAGAGCACCTCGAACAGCACCTGCGCCAGCGGCAGGTCCGTGACCTCCAGCAGCGCGATGCACGAGACGAGGACGATGCTCGCCCCCGTGAACACGACCGCGATGGAGAGCCGCAGGACGTCCCGCGGGATGCGGCGGCCGAACGCCTCGATGTCGCGGTCACCGCGCGCCTCGGCGACGATCGCCAGCAGCATGACTGCGAGCGTGGTCACCTTGATACCGCCCGCGGTCGACGCCGACCCACCGCCCACGAACATCAGCGCGTCCTGGATGAGCCAGCTCGACTCCGTCATGGCGCCGACGTCGACCGTGCTGAACCCGCCCGAGCGCGGCATGATCCCGGCGAAGACGGACGCCAGCAGCTTCTCCCCGAGGGTGAGGGGCCCGAACGTGTCGGGGTTGGACCACTCCAGGATCAGGAGCAGGAGCGCACCGACCACGAACAGCGCACCGCTGGTCACGATCGTGAGCTTGCTGTGCAGGGAGAGGCGCTTGGTCCAGCCGTGCCAGCGCTGGCCCACACGGGGCAGCGACCGCTGGATGTTCAGGATCACGGGGAAGCCGAGCGCGCCGATGAACACCCCGAGAGCGATCGGCAGCACGAGCGCCCAGTCGCCGACGTGCGGCATCAGGCCCTCAGTGGTGGGCACGAAGCCCGCGTTGTTGAACGCGGAGATCCCGTAGAAGAGCGCATGCCAGGCGGCGGTGCCGACGTTCTCCTCGATGACGACCAGCCGGGGGAAGATCAGCAGGGCGATCGACAGCTCGAGCGTGGTGGCGGTGACGATGATGACCCGGATCAGCGAGCCGACCTCGCCCAGCCGGGTCGTCTTCGTCTCCGACGCCGTGAGCAGCTTCTGGGTCAGCCCGATCTTGCGCGACACGATCATGCCGAGCAGGGAGGCGACGGTCATGATGCCGAAGCCGCCGACCTTGATGCCGGCGAGGATGACGATCTGCCCGTACAGGGACCAGTAGGTGGCGGTGTCCTGGACCACGAGCCCCGTCACGCACACGGCGGACACGGCGGTGAACAGGGCGTCGACCAGGCGGGCCCCCTCGCCGTCGGCGGTGGCGAACGGCACCGTCAGCAGCGCCGCGAACAGCACGACCACGCACGCGAAGACCGTGACCGCCAGTCGTGCCGGCGCCCGGAAGGCGAGCTCGTCCACGAGTTCCCGCAGCCCGAACAGCCGGTTCCGCAGGCTCCCCGCCATCCGCTGCGCTCCCTCCACCATGTCTTGTCGATCGACGCCCTACTCTGCCACGCCGCGGGAGCCGTCCTGGGCAGAAACCCTCCGCCGGCCGCAGGTCCGTTACCGTGGGGCGGGTGCACCTCGCCCGGCTGGTCTGGAGTCCGCGACTGCTCGAGTACGACTTCGGACCCGGGCACCCCATGTCGCCCACCCGCCTCGACCTCACGATGCGGCTCATCGAGGCGCTCGGCCTGCTGGACCGGCCCACGCTCGAGCTGGCGGAGGCCGAGCAGGCGTCGGACGCCGTGATCGAGACCGTGCACGACGCCGACTACGTGGCCGCCGTCCGGCACGCTGGGACGACGCTGGAGCCGGACGTGGCGCGCGGGCTGGGCACCGACGACGACCCGCTGTTCGCCGGGATGCACGAGGCCGCCGCGCGACAGCTCGGCGGGTCGGTCGATCTCGCCGACGCGCTCTGGACCGGCGAGATCGCGCACGGCGTGAACATCGCAGGCGGCATGCACCACGCGATGCCTGGCGCGGCCTCGGGCTTCTGCGTCTACAACGACGCCGCCGCCGCCATCCGCCGTCTGCTGGACCGGGGCGCGGAACGAGTCGCCTACCTCGACTTCGACGCCCACCACGGCGACGGGGTGGAGGCGATCTTCTGGGACGACCCCCGCGTGCTCACCGTCTCGGTCCACGAGGACGGCCGCACCCTGTTCCCGGGGACCGGCGCCTCCGCCGACGTCGGACAGGGCTCCGCCGAGGGCAGCGCCGTCAACATCCCGGTCCCCGCCCGCACGACCGGCCCGGCCTGGCTGCGGGCGATCGACGCCGTCGTCCCCGCCCTGGTCCGCGAGCACCGGCCGCAGGTGATCGTCTCCCAGCACGGCTGCGACGCCCACGGGCGGGACCCGCTCTCCAACCTGAACGTCTCGGTGGACGCGCAGTGGACCGCGCAGCAGTGGACGCACGCACTGGCGCACGAGCACGCCGACGGCCGCTGGCTGGCCCTCGGCGGTGGCGGCTATGCGGTGTCCGACGTCGTCCCGCTGGCTTGGGCGGCCCTGGTCGCCGAGGTGGCGCACGTACGCCTGGAACGCGGCGCCGAGCTGCCGGAAGCGTGGCGCGCCGCGGTCGAGGCGATGGGCTTCGAGGCCGCACGCACGCTGGGCACGGCCGAGGTGCCGTTCCGGAGCTGGAGCGAAGGCTACGACCCGGCCGACGCCGTCGACCGCGCCGTCCAGGCCACCCGCCGCGCGGCCTTCCCCCTCTGGGGCCTGGACCCCCTCCTGGACTGAGGGCAGGCCGCCCCCGCCGGGCTGGTCGGCAGTTCGTCAGGTGGTCGGCAGTTCGTCAGGTGGTCGGCAGCTCGGAATGCCGATCACCTGACGTATTGCCGACCGCGCGGCGGAGTACATGCTCCGTTCACCCCTGTTACATCCGGGTCCGGGAACCTCGGGCCCATGCGACGTCGCTTCGCCGCCCTGCCGGCCGCCCTGCTGCTCCTGTCCACCATGGTCCCGGCCTCGGCCGCCGCGAGCGGCGGGCACGTCCGGCCGACGTCGGCCCCGGCCACCGTCACCACCTCGGTGGAGACGCCGCCGCTGTACGACGACGAGGCCGGCGGCAACGCCTCGGGCGACGATCCCGCGATCTGGGTCCACCCGGAGGACTCGAGCCGGTCGCTCGTCGTCGCGACGGCCAAGGAGGGCGGCCTGCGCGCCTACTCCGTCGCCGCGACCGAGCTGCAGTCGCTCGCGGCCACGGCCGCCCCGCGCGCGGACGGCGTGCCCGGCCGGTACAACAACGTGGACATCGCCTACGGCCTGGACGTGGCAGGCAGGAAGACGGATGTCGCCGTCGTCTCGGACCGGTACAACGACCAGATCCGCTTCTTCGCGATCGACCCGGCCGGGGCCGACGCCGCGCAGCCGCTCACCGAGGTGACCGCCCCCGAGCTGGAGTTCCTGTTCAGCCCGGACCGGGAGACGGTCGCCGAGAACCAGACGGCCTACGGCCTGGCGGTCTACCAGCGTCGCGGCCAGACGTACGCGGTGGTGACGCAGGAGGGCAGCACCACCATCGCCACGGCGCGGATCACCACCGGCCCGGACGGCGTCGGCTACACCGACGTCGAGCACCTGGCGATGCCCGGCGAGTTCCCCCTGCCCGACGGCACCACCTGGGTGCCGTGCGAGGAGCCGGGCGTGGCACCGCAGCTGGAGGGGCTGGCCGTCGACCGCCGCACCGGCACGCTGTACGCCACGCAGGAGGACGTGGGCCTGTGGCGGGTCCCGCTCCCCCTCGGCTCGGGCGAGCCACGGCTGGTGGACCGGGTGAAGGACTTCGGCGTGCACGACGCCTACGACCCCGAGACCGAGGAGTGCGCCCCGGTGGACCCCGAGGCGCCGTCGTACGGGGGCAAGAACCTGGCGGCCGACGCCGAGGGCGTGGACATCTGGTACGGCCCCGGCCGCAAGGGCTACGTGATCGTGTCCAGCCAGGGCGACGACACCTACGGCGTCTACGACCTGCGGGGCCGCAACCGCGCGCTCGGTACCTTCCGGGTGGCGGGCGACGGCGTCGACGACGTCAACGGGTCGGACGGCCTCGCGGTCTCCAACGCGCCGGTGGGCGAGTACCGGTCCGGGCTGCTGGTCACCCACGACGAGCCGGAGACGGGCCCCGACGTCGACCCGGAGCGGGACGCGACGGGCTTCTCGTACGTCCACTGGGGCGACGTCGCAAAGGCCCTCCGCCTCCGCTGACCACATGTCAGACGTACAGGTCACTCCGGTGACCTGTACGTCTGATACGTCTATGCCGTGCGGCGGCGGAGAGTGAGGACGCCCAGCGTCGCCGCACCCACGATGAACAGGGCGATCACGGCCACGGCGCCACTGATGTCCGCCCACTCGTCACCCGCCGCGAGCGACGTCATCGCCTCTATGGCGTAGGTGAGCGGGAACGCGCGCGACAGCCACTCCAGCACCTGCGGCATCTGGTCGCGCGGCATGAGCAGGCCGCAGGTGATGAGCTGCGGGAACAGGATGGCGGGCATCATCTGGACCGCCTGGAACTCGCTGCGGGCGAGCGCCGAGGCGGCCAGGCCGAGGGTGCAGCCGAGGATGGCGTCCAGCAGCGCCACCACGACGACGAGGCCGAGCGGGCCGGCCACGTCCATCCCGACGAGCAGGGCGAACCCGACCACCACCAGGGCCTGGAACAGCGCGAGCGTCGCGAACGCCAGGCCGTAGCCCGCCACGAAGTCGCCCTTGCGGATGGGCGTCGTCATGAGCCGCTCCAGCGTGCCCGACTGCCGTTCGCGCAGCGTCGCCACGCTCGTGACCAGGAACATCACGATGAGCGGGAACAGGCCCACCAGCATCGGGCCGAACCGGTCGAGCACCTGGGGCTGGTCGTCGAACATCCAGGCGATCAGGCCGATCAGCAGGCAGGGCAGCAGGATGATCAGGGCTACCGTGCGGTGGTCGCCGCGGAGCTGGGCCAGCACGCGGCTCGCGGTGGCGAAGGTCAGGTTCATCGCGCCGTCTCCTCGGTGGTCTCGCCGGCAGTGCTCTCACCGACGGCGGTGTCGCCGGCGGTGCGCTCGCCGGCGCCGGCGGCGTCGATCAGGGCGAGGAACGCGCGTTCGGCGTCGGGGGCCCCGGTGGTGGCAAGCAGCTCGTCGGGAGTTGTGTCGGCGACGAGGGCCCCCGACCGCATGAGGAGCAGCCGGTCGCACTGCACCGCCTCGTCCATGACGTGGCTGGAGACCAGGAGCGTGCACCCGGCGGCAGCGAGCCTGCGGAACACGGCCCACAGGTCGCGGCGGAGCACCGGGTCGAGGCCCACCGTCGGCTCGTCCAGCACGAGCAGCTCGGGCCCGCCGACCAGCGCGGCGGCCAGGGAGACCCGGGAGCGCTCGCCGCCCGACAGCGTGCCAACCCGCTGCTTCTCGTGCCCACCGAGATCGACGGTGGCCACGGCGGTCGCCACCGCCTCGGCGGGCGAGGGGACGCCGGCGAGAGCCGCGAAGTACCTGAGGTTCTGCGCGACGGTGAGGTCGGTGTAGACGCTGGCGTCCTGCGTCATGTAGCCGACCCGGCGCCGCAGCGCGGGGGTACCGGCCGCGCTGCCGAGCACCTCCACCGTGCCGGTCACGCGGTCCTGCACGCCCACGACGGAGCGCATGAGCGTCGTCTTGCCAGAGCCGGACGGCCCCATCAGCCCGACGACGGATCCGGCCGGCACCGCGACGTCCAGCCCGTCGATGATCGGCCGGCCGCCGCGAACCACCCGCAGGTCCTGGATGACCACCGCATTTTTCCTCATGTGAGGAATTATGCTCCCGCGTCCGGCTGCCGCGCAAGGTCTCCCGTGAGGTAACGCTGGATGGTGGGGCCGGCGAGCGCCGCGACCTCGGCGGGCGTCATCGAGGCGATGGGCTCGACGGGGACGAGGAACCGCGTCATCATGAGCCCGGCCATCTGTGAGGCGACGAGGGCCGTGCGCAGCGGCGCGTCCGGCGTGTCGAGCGTGCGCAGCACCGGGCCGAGGATCGCGGCGCCGATGAACTGGGGCAGCAGCCCGCGCAGCCCGGGGTCGGCCATGACGGCGGGCACCGCCACGCGCACCGTGGTGCCGCCGTCGTACTCCCAGGCGTCGAGCACCGTCTCGACGAGGCGCTCCCCCAGGGTCTCCACGGGGCCGTCCACGACCTGCTCCATCAGCTTGCCCGGCTCGATCTCCGTGACGCCGAGCGTTGCCGTCAGCAGCCGCGCCTTGTCGGCGAACCAGTGCCGCACGGTGCCCGGGTCGACGCCTGCCCGCCGGGCGACCGACCGCAGGGACGCCGCCTCGTACCCGCGCTCCAGGAACTCCGCCCGGGCGGCGGTCAGGATGTCGGCGCGTGCGTCCTGCCCGGCGGGACGCCGTCCGCGGCGCGAGGTAGGGGCGAGTTCGGCCATCTGGCCATTCTCGCCCAGGCACGACCACCGCGAAGTAGAGCGCCTGTCCCGCTCCCGCACGAGGCAAGCCTCGCGCGAAGGGGACAGGCGCTCTACTTCGCGGCCATGGGTCAGCGGGCGGCTGCGGTCCGCTTCTTGTTCCAGACGTCGAACGCGACGGCCAGGAGCAGGACGATGCCCTTGACGATCTGCTGCGTCGACTGGTCGATGCCCATGAGCTGCATGCCGTTCGACATGACGGCCATGATCAGGCCGCCGACCATCGCACCGGTCACCGTGCCGATACCGCCGGTCACGGCGGCGCCACCGATGAAGCACGCCGCGATCGCGTCGAGCTCGAACATGTTGCCCGCGGCCGGCTGCGCGGCGCTCGACCGGGCGGAGTACACGATGCCCGCGATCGCGGCGAGGAAGCCCATGTTCACGAACATCCAGAAGTTCACGCGCTTCACGCGGACGCCGGAGAGCTGCGCCGCGGCGAGGTTGCCACCGATGGCGTAGACGTGGCGGCCGAACACGCTGTGCTTCGTGATCAGGGTGTAGACCATGACCAGCACGGCCAGGATGATCAGCACCGCGGGCAGACCGCGGTACGTGGCGAGGTTGTACGCGAACCACATGACGACTGCCGCGACGACCACGAGCTTCAGCACGAAGAACGCCGGCGCCTCGACCGTCTGCTTGTACGCGATGCGCGCGCGGCGCTGGCGCCACGAGTTGTACGCGAAGCCGAGCACACCGATGGCGAAGATGACGAGCGTGAAGGTGTCGTAGCCGTAGCCGCCGAGCAAGCCGTTGAGGAAGCCCGAGGCGATGTTCGAGTACTCCGCCGGGAACGGCGAGAGCGAGACGTTGTTGAGCACCTCGAGCGTGAGGCCACGGAACAGGAGCATGCCCGCCAGCGTCACGATGAACGCCGGGATGCCCACGTAGGCCACCCAGAACCCTTGCCACGCCCCGACGAGCAGTCCGGTGCCGACGGCGGCGAGCACGCCCACCCACCACGGCTGACCGCCACGGATGACGATCACGGCGGCCACGGCTCCGGTGAGTGCGACCACCGAGCCCACCGACAGGTCGATGTGCCCGCCGATGATGATGATCACCATGCCGATGGCGAGGATGAGGATGTACGAGAACTGCAGCACGAGGCTGGTCAGGTTCCGCGAGCTGAGCAGCAGGCCGTCGGTCAGCACCGAGAACAGCACGACGATCAGCACGAACGCGATGTAGATGCCACTGGTGCGGATGTTCCGGGTGAACAGGTCCCGGAGGTTCGTGATGCCGGTCATGCCTTCGTCTCCTGTGCGTTCTCCTGGGTCATGAGAGCCATGAGCCCTTCCTGGGTGGCTGAGGCAACGTCGACCTCGCCAGTGATGCGGCCGAAGGCCAGGGTGTAGATGCGGTCACAGATCCCGAGGAGCTCGGGGAGCTCCGAGGAGATGACCAGCACGGCCTTCCCGTCCGCGACCAGCTTGTTGATGATGGTGTAGATCTCGTACTTGGCGCCGACGTCGATGCCGCGCGTCGGCTCGTCGAGGATCAGCACCTCGGGAGCGGTGTACAGCCACTTGGACAGCACGACCTTCTGCTGGTTGCCGCCCGAGAGCTTGCCGACCTCCACCAGCACGTTGGGGGTGCGGATGTTCATGGACTCGCGGTACTCCTCCGCGACCTTGAGCTCCTCGTTCTCGTCCACGAAGCCGTTCTTCGACAGCTTGCCGAGGCCTGCCGCCGAGATGTTGCGCCGGATGTCCTCGATGAGGTTGAGGCCGTACTGCTTGCGGTCCTCCGACACGTAGGCGATACCGGCCTTGATCGCGTCGGGCACCGTGCGGGCGTCGATCTTCTCGCCGTGCACGTATGCGGTACCGGAGATGTCCCGGCCGTAGGAGCGGCCGAACAGCGACATCACGAGCTCCGTACGCCCGGCGCCCATGAGGCCTGCGATACCGACCACCTCGCCGGCCCGCACGTTCAGGTTCGCACCCTTGACGATGACGCGCCCGGGCTGGGTCGGGTGGTGCACCGTCCAGTCCTCGACGCGCAGCACCTCCTCGCCCGGGTGCGACTCGCGGTCGGGATACCGGTTGTCGAGGTCGCGCCCCACCATGCCGCGGATGATGCGGTTCTGGATCGCCTCGGACGAGGTGCCCGCCTCGGCCATGTCGAAGGTCTCGATCGACTGGCCGTCGCGGATGATCGTGGTGCGGTCGGCGATCTCGGCGATCTCGGCGAGCTTGTGGGAGATCATGATCGACGTGATGCCCTGGCTCTTGAACTGCCGGAGCAGGTCGAGCAGGTGCTCGGAGTCGTTGTCGTTCAGCGCCGCCGTCGGCTCGTCGAGGATGAGCAGGCGCACGTCCTTGGAGATGGCCTTGGCGATCTCCACGAGCTGCTGCTTGCCCACACCGAGCGCCGAGATGGGAACCGTCGGCGACTCGCTCAGGCCGACCCGCTCCAGCAGCACTGCCGCCTCGGCGTTGGTCTTGTTCCAGTCGATGGCGCCACCGGCGCGGCGTCGCTCGTTGCCGAGAAAGATGTTCTCGGCGATCGACAGGTACGGGACGAGCGCGAGCTCCTGGTGGATGATCACGACGCCGCGGGCCTCGGAGTCGTTGATGTTGCCGAACTGGGCGGTCTCGCCGTCGAGCACGATGTCGCCGTCGTAGGTGCCGTGCGGGTACACCCCCGACAGCACCTTCATCAGGGTGGACTTGCCCGCCCCGTTCTCGCCGCAGATGGCGTGGATCTCGCCCCGGCGGACGGTGAGGTTGACGTCCTGGAGTGCCTTGACCCCGGGAAATGTCTTGGTGATGCCGCGCATCTCGAGGATGTCGGTCGGCGCCGAATCGGCCATGCCAGTCCTTGTCGCGTACTTGTCGCCAATAGTGATGTTGCAGGTGCCCGACGCCGGTGGCCGAGCTTGTCGGTGCGGGGCTCCGACAAGCTCGACCACCGGATCACCGCACGAGGTCAGCGGCGTCGGACCGGTACTGCCTTGAGGTCAGTCCTACTCGTCGACCTGGCCGGACGCGACCTCTTCCTCGGTGAGGTAGCCGGACTCGACGAGCTCGGCCTCGAGGTTGTCCTTGGTGACGATCACCGTGGGGAGCAGGTACGACGGCACGACCTTCACGCCGTTGTCGTAGGTCTCGGTGTCGTTGGCCTCGGGCTCGTTGCCCTCGAGGAACGCCGTCGCCGCGGTGACGGCCTGCTCGGCCAGGAGGCGGGTGTCCTTGAAGATCGTCGAGTACTGGTCGCCGTCCACGATCAGCTTGGCCGAGGCAGCCTCGGCGTCCTGGCCGGTGATGATCGGCATCTTCAGGTCGCCCTTGCCGTAGCCCGAGTTCTTCAGGGCGGTGATGATGCCGCGCGACAGCACGTCGGCGGGGGCGAGCACGCCGTCGACCTTCACGTCACCCTTGGTGTACGTGGAGGTCAGCAGGTTCTCCATACGCTCCTGCGCACCCTCCTGCTCCCAGCGCTGGATGGCGACGGTGCCGAAGTCGGTCTGCTCGGAGGGCACGACGAGCGTCTTGTCGTCGATGTACGGCTGGAGCACCGACATGGCGCCCTCGAAGAAGAACCCTGCGTTGTTGTCGTCGGGCGAACCGGCGAAGAGCTCGACGTTGAACGGGCCCTCGGGTGCGTCCGCGGCCTCCTCGCCGTTCTCGTCGAGGATGCCCAGGCCGGTCAGCAGCGAGGTGCCCTGCTGCACGCCGACCGTGTAGTTGTCGAACGTGACGTAGAAGTCCACGTTCTCCGAGTCGCGGATGAGGCGGTCGTAGGAGATCACCGGGATGTTCGCGGCTGCGGCGGCCTCGAGCTGGCTGCCCAGCGCGGTGCCGTCGATCGAGGCGATGATGAGCGCCTCGGCACCCTTGTTGATCATCGCGTCGATCTGCTGCTGCTGGGTCGGGATGTCGTCACCCGCGAACTGCAGGTCGACGTCGTACCCGGCCTCCTCGAGCCCGGACTTGACGGCGTCGCCGTCCGCGATCCAGCGCTCGTACGTCTGGGTGGGCATCGCCACGCCGACGAGACCGCCCTCCTCGCCGTCCCCGGCACCGCCACCGCCACCTGCGCCGGCACCGCCGCCGCCGCACGCGGCGAGCGAAACAGCCATCGTGCCCGTCGCCAGCGCAGCCAGACCGCGCTTGGCCCACAGCTTCCTTGCCATGACATCTCCTCTTCGAGTTTGCCCGGGCAACGTCTCTGCAACCCGGCCGACTTCACATTGTGAACGCAACAGATTGTGAACGCTCACACGTCCGTTGGTCAAAACCGGGTCGGCTGAACTTAGCCAGAACCGACCGGTGACCGTGCCCACCGTAGCCGTGGTCGAGGGCCGGTAAGGGGAACTTACTGGATGGTTACGGCATCGATACAGTCAACTCTTGAATCCGGGAACCGTCGTCCTGGGTAGTCCGCCCCACCGGACACCCCTGGCGACAGCCCGCCCTACCAGGGCTTCTGCTGGAGAGAGGGCTGCGACCAGCAGGCCCACCGGGTCGAACGCGCCCGCGGCGCCGGTAGTGAGCAGCAGCACAGTGCCCATCCCGGGTCGCGGCAGCGGCAAGATCACCCGGACGAGGCGCCGGATCTCACCCGCTGTCAGGAGATCGGCTGTTCGAGCTGCCGGCCGCCCGGCGCCTCGCCGACCACCTGCACGAGCTCCGTGCCGCCCGGCTGGACGCCCACGACGCGGCTGTCCTGGCCCGGTACGACGTCGCCCGTCGACTCCCGTCCGATGATCCGCGAGTCCGGTACCACCCTCCGGAACGGCGCCGGGTCGCCGGTGGCGCCGATGCGCTCAAGCAGCAGCTCGACGGCGGTGCGCGCGATCTGGTCCCGGCCCGGGTCCACGGAGGACAGCGCGGGAACCGCGTACTTCGCGTCGTCGACGTCGTCGAACCCGATGAGCGCCACCTGGCCCGGGACGTCGATCCCGTGCGCGTGCAGGGCGTGCAGGGCGCCGAGGGCGAGCGCGTCGTTGAGCGCGAAGACCGCGTCGATCTCGACGCCCTCGTCGAGCATGCGGCGCATCGCCTCCGCGCCGGTGGAGCGGTGCCAGAGGCCCGCCTCCCCGATGAGCGCCGGATCGTGCGGCAGGCCGGCCTCCGCCAGGCCTTCCAGGTAGCCGGTGGTGCGCAGCGCCGCGGACCCGACCCGCTCCCCCTCGTGCCCCCCGATCAGCGCGATCCGACGGCGGCCGAGCGACGCCAGGTGCAGGGTCGCCGCCTTGGCCGCCGCCACGTTGTTCATCGTCACGTGGTCGGCGGGGGCGCCGAAGACGCGCTCGCCCAGGATCACTATCGGGAAGTCGACGGCGAACAGGGCGATGTCGTCGGGGCCGAGCGCGAGCGGCGAGAAGATCAGCCCGTCCGTGAGGTGCCTGCGCCGGCCCGAGAGCACGTCGGTCTCGCGCTCACGGCTGGCGCTCGTCTGCTCGATCAGCACGGTCCATCCAGCCGAGTCAGCGGCGGAGATGACCGAGTCGGCGAGCTCCGCGAAGTACGGGAGCGAGAGCTCGGGGACCGCAAGGGTGATCAGCCCCGTGCGCCGCGTGCGGAGGTTCCGGGCGGACATGTTGACGCGGTAGCCCAGGTCCTCGATGGCGGCCTGGACCCGCTCACGGGTCGCGGCGCGGATGTACGGGTAGCCGTTCACCACGTTGGACACCGTCTTGATCGACACGCCTGCGCGCTGCGCCACGTCGTGCATCGTCACAGCCACGCTGCCAGCCTCCACTCGGCGAGTTTTTCCCACAGGGTAGAGGACCGTCGTCGCTCGCGCGTCGCCGATCGGCTAATGTTCATCGTTGTAGAAACACCGACCGATCCAGCGAGGAACAATGACGACCTCCCGTACCCGCGTGCTGCTGCACCCCGACTTCACCGTCGGCACCGTCGACCGCCGCCTGTTCGGCTCCTTCGTGGAGCACCTCGGGCGTGCCGTCTACACGGGCATCTACGAACCGGGCCACCCGACGTCCGACAGCAACGGCTTCCGCCGCGACGTCGCCGACCTGACGCGCGAGCTCGGCGTCACGACCGTCCGGTACCCGGGCGGCAACTTCGTCTCGAACTACCGGTGGGAGGACGCCGTCGGGCCCGTCGAGCAGCGCAAGCCGTTCCTCGATCTCGCGTGGCGCACGGTCGAGCCCAACGTGGTCGGCACCGACGAGTTCCTGCAGTGGGCCGAGCGCGAGGGCATCGAGCCCATGATGGCCGTCAACCTCGGCACCCGCGGCGTCGAGGAGGCGGTGGCCCTGCTCGAGTACTGCAACGGGGAGGCGGGCACCCGCTGGGCAGACCTGCGCATCGCGAACGGCCGCGAGAAGCCGTACGGCGTCAAGCTCTGGTGCCTGGGCAACGAGATGGACGGCCCCTGGCAGGTCGGACGCAAGGACGCGCACGAGTACGGCAAGCTCGCCCGCAACGCGGGGCGCGCGATGAAGCAGGTGGACCCGTCGATCGAGCTGGTGGCGTGCGGGTCGTCCTCCATGGAGATGCCGACGTTCGGCGAGTGGGAGCGCACGGTCCTGGAGTACACGTACGACCTCGTCGACCACATCTCGATGCACGCCTACTACCACGAGCGGGACGGCGACCGCGCGTCGTTCCTCGGGTCGGGCACGGCGATGGACCGGTTCATCGAGCGGGTCGTGGCGTCGGCCGACGCCGTGGGCGCGCAGCACCGCTCGGACAAGAAGATCACCATCTCGTTCGACGAGTGGAACGTCTGGTACCAGAGCCGCTTCCCGGGCGAGGACAACCTGCCGGTCCAGAGGGACGCGCCCCGCATCATCGAGGACGTCTACTCCGGGCTCGACGCCGTCGTGGTGGGCGACCTGCTGGTCACGCTGCTGAACCATGCGGACCGGGTGCCGGTCGCGTGCCTCGCGCAGCTCGTCAACGTGATCGCGCCGATCATGACCGAACCGGGCGGCGAGGCCTGGCGGCAGCCGACCTACCACCCCTTCGCGACGACGGCGCGCCTGGCGCGGGGCGAGGCGCTCGACCTGCGCGTGACCACGTCCACCATCACCACCAAGGACCACGGCGAGGTCCCCGCGGTCACGGCGGCGGCGACCCTGGCCGACGGCGCCGTCGCGCTGTTCCTGACCAACCGCTCCGCCGAGCCGGTAGAGGTGGAGCTGGCCCACCTGGGCGCGGCGCTGGACGTCACCGAGGGCTGGGCCATGACGGCCGACCACGACCCCGCCGTCGCCGGGCCGGAGCATGCCGAGAAGGTGACCACGGAGCACTGGGGCGAGTTCGACGTCGCGGGCCGCGTCGCCGCGGGCGACGGCGCGACGACGAAGGTGACCCTCCTCCCGGAGTCCTGGACGGCGCTCTCGGGAACCCTCACGACCCACTGAAATTCGCCGAGGTAGAGCACCCGTCCGGACGGGTGCTCTACCTCGCGGGCCCGGGTTCGCCGAGGTAGAGCGTGCGTCCCGACGTGCGCTCTACTCCGCCGGTCGGCCGAGGTCGAAACCGCCGTCCGCCTCCGCGGCCCGCCAGAAGTCGCGCAGCATCTCCTCCGGGGTGTGCAGGTTGTGCCGGCTCGTCACCGGCTCCTCGTCGCCCGAGATGGCCTTGACCTCGTCGTGGATGCGCTCCATCGAGGTGTCCAGCGACCAGGCGACGTCCGCCGCGAGCTTGAGCGAGTCCGTGAGGTGGCGGGGCACGTCGCCGTCGTACTTGTAGTAGATCTTGTGCTCGAGGCTCGCCCAGAAGTCCATGGCGATGGTGCGGAGCTGGATCTCGACGACGACGTCCTCGACCCGGTCGGACAGGTACACCGGGATCTGCACGATGAGGTGGAGCGACTTGTACCCGGTCGCCTTCGGGTGCTTGATGTAGTCGCGCTCCTCCAGCAGCGTCAGGTCCGCCTGCTTGAGCAGCATGTCGCGGACCAGGTAGATGTCGTTGACGAAGCTGCAGGTGATCCGGACGCCGGCGATGTCGAACATCTTCGCCCGGACGCCGTCCGGCGTCAGCGGGATGCCCTTGCGGCGGCACTTGGCGACTATCGACTCGAACGACTTGAGCCGCGAACCCACGTGCTCGACGGGGTTGTAGTTCTGCATGTGCCGGAACTCGTCGCGCAGGATCGAGACCTTGGTCATCACCTCGTCGATCCCGAACTTGTAGGTCAGCACCAGGCGGCGCAGCTCTGCGACCAGCTTCCGGAGCTCGGCTGGATCTGGTGTCGGGTGTTCCCGGAGGTCCTCGGGCAGCGTGCTCACGGGGTCCACCGTACGGCTTGCGGGTGACGCTGTGGGGCTCAAGCGGAGGTCCGTCAACGGCGGTCGAGCTCGTCGAGACCTGGATCCGACGAGCTCGACCAGTGACAGACCTGGGTCAGCTGCCGTTGGCCTCCTTGAGCCGGAGGAACGTGATCGAGTGGGCCGGGAAGTCGTAGCTGAACTCCGAGCGGCCGGCCGACGCCGACACGTCGAGCGTCGCCCTGCCCTCCACCGGCACTATCCGTTCCGGCTGCGTCTTGGTGTTCCTGGCCGACGGCGCCCCGCTCATCTCGATCACCTCGGCGTCGCCGTCGACCGCGTACCCGTCGACGTTCACCGCCGTACGTGCCACCGACTCGTACGGGTTGACGACCTTGAGCACCAGCTCGCCGGTCTCTGCGTCCTGCGTGACCACCTGGTACAGCGACTCGGTGGTCGGCTCGGTGTACGTCATCTGCAGCGCGCCGTCGAGGTAGAGCTTGATGGTCCGCCCGGAGACCACGATCTTCAGGTGGTAGTCCCGGCCCGTCTCCATACGGTGCCCCTCCACGGCCGCCACCTCGCCCGCGCCGCCGCCGTCGGCCCGCTGCAGCGCCTGGCGGGTGTTGTGCCAGCCGCCCAGGTTCCACCAGTAGAAGTCGTCCCGGCCGCCCGCGGCGAACCCGACGAGGAACGCCTCGCTGCCGCCCAGCTTCCGGGCGTCGAGCTCCAGGGTGTAGTTGTCCCAGTCCTTCGTGTACGCGTCGGTGATGATCGACCGGGCGTCGGTGACGTTGCCCGCCGACTGCACGTACTCGCCTCCGGTGACGCCCCAGGTCCCGGCCTGCGGCTCCCACTGAGCGGCGTCGTCGAACGAGTCGGAGAACAGCACCTCGCCCGACTCGTTGTCGGTCACCTTGACGTCGTCGTAGGCGGCCTGGGTGTTCCAGGTCGACAGGAAGACGCCGCCCGAGATGTCCGCCGGCGTCTCCTCCGGGCCGTCGTGCGTTGACGGGACCACCTGGTCGCCCGTGTTCGTCATGAACATCTTCTGTGTCCAGTACGACGTCGAGCCCCACGACTCGTCGTTGTCGAACCACATCATGTCCGGGGACCACTGGACGTAGTCCTCGTTGGCGAACATCGGGGCGTACGACGCCAGCTCGACGACGTCGGAGTTCCGCTCCAGACCGGTCATGTACGCGGCCTCGGACAGCGCGTTCGACCAGGCGTTGCCGCGCGAGGCGTACTCGCCGAGGAACACGTGCGGACCCGCACGGTCGTAGGAGTCGTACCGCTCCGTGTTCGACAGGAACCACGACGGGTCGTTGTAGTAGTGCTCGTCGACCATCGCGACGCCCTGCTCGCGGTTGAACTCCCACAGCTCGTCGAACCGGGCGCCGGTGTCGTCCGGGCCGGAGTTGGAGATCACGGTGACCTCGGGGTGGGCCGCCTCGACGGCGTCCCGGAACCGCGGGAAGTTCGCCTGGAACGTGTCGGTGTTCTCCTCGTTGCCCAGCCCGATGTACTTCAGGTCGAACGGCTCGGGGTGGCCCAGCGCGGCGCGCTTGGCGCCCCACTCGGTGTCCACGGACCCGTTGGCGAACTCGATGAGGTCGACGGTGTCCTGCACCCAGCGGTCGATGCGGACGTCGTCGGTCATCTCGGGGATGTTGCTGCCGCAGCCGTTGGCGCCGACGGACAGCACGGGCAGCGGCGTCGCGCCCAGGTCCTCGGCGAACTCGAAGTACTCGAGGTAGCCCAGGCCGTAGGTCTGGTTGTAGCCCCAGAAGTTCCAGTTGGTCGGCCGCTCCTCGACCGGCCCGATCGTCTCCTTCCACTGGTACGTCCGACGGCGGTCCGCGCCGTCCGACTCCAGATAGGTGTCGAACGTGCCGACGTTGGTGACGCAGCCGCCCGGGAACCGCAGGAAGGACGGCTCCAGGTCGGCGACCTTCTGCGCGAGGTCCGCGCGCAGCGTCGAGCGCCCGTTGACGGGGCCGTCCCACGTGTCGCGCGGGAACAGGGAGATCATGTCCAGGCGCATCGTGCTCTCCCGGCCGACCGTCACCACGAGGCGGGCGTCGTCGGCCGTACGGCTCGCGGTCAGCCTGGCCGTGCGCTTCTTCCACTTGTTGGAGTTGTCCACACCCACCACGACGGCGGCGTACGTCGTGGCACCGTCCGGCGACTCCAGGCTGACCCGTAGCTGCTGGGCCCGGCCGGTGCGCGCGAACACCGAGAAGTCGTACTTCTTGCCCTTCTCGATCGCGAAGCCCTCGTTGTAGCCCGCGTTACGCACGCCGACGCCGGGTCCGTCCGCCTTGACGGTCAGGTACGCGCGGTTGGCGTCGTTCAGCCACTTGTCCCGCTCGGACTCCACCACCGCCGTGCCCGTCGACCCGCGCCGCTGCACGACGTCCCAGCCCGTCATGCCGGTGAAGCTCGCGTTGTCCGTCGCGGCGAACTCGAAGGACCGGTTCCGGACCAGCTCGGCGTACAGGCCGCCGTCGGCCGCGTAGTTGATGTCCTCGTAGAAGACGCCGTACAGGTCGTCGCTCATCTCGGTGCCCGCTGCCGCGGCGTCGACGTCGAGCGTGTGCTCCTGCACCGGGGTCTCGGCCGGCGGGTACGCGGCCAGCAGGCGCTCCCGCTCCTCCGCCGTGATCGGCAGGACGGTCCCGTGCCGGGGGCTCGCGGGCAGGATCGCGTCGAGGTTGGCGGTCCACTCGCCGCTGCTCAGGTCGTCGGACTCGAACAGCATGTAGCCCTGGCCGCCGTGGTAGCTCGGCTGGTCCTGGAGGAGGAACCAGCGGTCGTCGGTGAGCGAGGGGAACAGCGTCGGCCCCTCACCGCCGGTGAACGTGCCGCCCCAGGGGTTGGGCTGCCCGAACCCGACGCGCTCCTTGATCAGGTCCCAGCCGTCGCCCTCGGTGACGCCCTGGGTGCGGCGCAGGTCGGTGGACGACTCCTGCCGCATCCCCATGTACGACTCGTCCTTGGTGAGGCGGTAGTAGACGCCGTCCTCCTCCTGGACCGTGGAGTCGATCATGCCGAGGCCGTCGCCCTGCGGCTCGTCGATCCAGGGCTTGGGCTCAGAGAACGTCTCGAAGTCGGTGGTGGTCGCGTACAGCATGCGCTGGTAGGAGTCGTGGATGTCGCGCTCGGCGGGCGGGACGTCGGCCGGGTAGAGCGCCGAGGCCCAGTAGACGACGAACTCGCCCGCCGCCTCGTCCCAGTACGCCTCGGGCGCCCACAGGTTGCCCGCGTTCTCGGGGGCGAGCTCGATCTCGCGCTGCTCGCCCCAGTTCACGAGGTCCGTGGACTCCCAGACCATCAGCGAGCGGCTGCCCGTCTCCTGGGCGTCGCCGAAGTTGCCGCCGCCGTAGATCTGCAGGTCCGTGGCGAGCAGGTAGTAGGTGCCGTCGCCGCCCCGGATCAGGAACGGGTCACGCAGGCCCTTGGTGCCCAGCGTGGAGGTGAGCACCGGCTCGCCGCCGTTGAGCGTGGTCCACTCCAGCGGGTCAGGACCGTTCGAGACGGCGAACGAGATGGTCTCGCCGTCGGCCGTGGACTCGCCGGTGAAGTAGGGGAAGAAGTAGGCGGCGTACTCGCCGTCCGCAGCCGTTGCCGTCGCGGTGGACGACGCCGGCGCGGCGCCCGACGCGGCGACGGACGGCGCCACCGCTCCCGCGAGGCTCACCGCGAGCGCGGCGCCGGTGGCCAGCACACCTCTTCTATATCGTTGTAGATCCATGTCGTGTCGATCCCTTCGTCACGTCGCTGTGGGTGGGGTCTTGCGATGACGGAACCGGCTCGCTGACTGGACGTACCGCGTACGCCGAGTCAGCAAGCCGGTCCGACAGCGCTGCTGACTCGGCGTACTCGGTGCGCCGAGTCAGCAGCCTGGTCCAACTACGTCCGGCGGAGCGTCAGGATGCGCTGGAGGGCCACGAAGATCAGCAGCAGCACGCCGATCACGATCTTGGTCCACCACGAGCTGAGGGTGCCCTCGAAGGTGATGATCGTCTGGATCAGGCCGAGCACCAGCACACCCAGCACGGAGCCGAGCACGAAGCCGGTGCCGCCCGTCAGCAGCGTTCCGCCGATGACCACCGCGGCGATGGCGTCGAGCTCCATCGCGACTCCGGTCAGCGAGTAGCCCGACCGCGAGTACATGGCGAACAACAGACCGCCGAGCCCCGCGCACGTGCCGCTCACCACGTAGGCGAGCACCTTGGTCCGGGCGACGGGCAGGCCCATGAGCAGCGCGGACTGCTCGCCGCCACCGATCGCGTACACCGTGCGGCCGAACCGAGTGAAGTGCAACGCGAGGAAGCCGAGGCCCACGACGATCAGCGCGATGAGCACGCCGGACGACATCCGCCAGCCGCCGAAGATCTGGACCCAGCTCGCGAGCTCGCCGAACGACGCGTTGTTGATGGCGATGGACTCCGGCGCGATGAGGAAGCACAGGCCGCGGGCGAGGAACATGCCGGCGAGCGTCGCGACGAACGGCTGCACCTGGAAGTACTGCACCATCACGCCGTGCGCCAGGCCGATGACCGTCCCGGCGCCGACGGCGAGCGGGATCACCACCGCGGGCGGCAGACCCGCCTGGAGCAGCGCCGCGGTGACCACCGTGGACAGGGCCAGCACCGAGCCGACCGACAGGTCGATCCCGCCGGTCAGGATCACGAAGGTCATGCCGACTGCGAGCACGATGAGGTGCGCGTTGTTGATGAACAGGTTGGACACCACCGCGGGCGTCAGGAAGTTCTCGTACCGGGTGCCGCCCACGACCAGCATGAGCGCCAGCACGACGAACGTGCCCAGCACAGGGAGGTAGCGCCGGTCCAGCCGGGTCGGGATCTTCGGCGTGCGCGAGGCGCGCACGGGGGCCGACGTAGCCATCAGGCCTTCACCTCCGTCGAGTCAGGGTGCGCAGCGGACTGCGGCTCGGCCGGCGTCGTGGCGGCCGGCCGCCGTACGGCCGGTCTACGTGCTGCGGCCGTCAGCCGCTCCCGCATCCGGGGCGACTGGAGCAGGGTGACCGCGATGACGACGAGCGCCATGAACAGGGGCGTGACCAGCGGCGAGATGCCGAGGACGGTCACGGTGCGCTCGAGGGTGGCGATGACGAGCGCGCCCACCAGGGTGCCCGACAGGTTGAACTTGCCGCCCGAGAGCGCGGTCCCGCCGATCACGACCGCCAGGATGGCGTCGAGCTCGATGAACACGCCGGCGTTGTTCGCGTCGGCGGCCATGGTGTCGGCGCTGATGAGCAGGCCCGCCAGGCCGGCGAACAGGCCCGATGCCGTGTACACGGTCCAGGTCAGCGTCCTGGAGCGGACGCCGGAGAGGCGGCTCGCGGCCGGGTTGATGCCGGTCGCCTCCAGGAGCATGCCGAGCGCGGTACGCCGCACCACGAACGCGACCACCGCGAACACGCCGAACGCGAGGACCGCGGCGACGGGCAGCCCGAGCCAGAACCCCGAACCGAGCACCTTGAACGGCGCACTGTTGATCGTGGTGATCATGCCGCCCGTGATGAGCATCGCGACGCCGCGGCCCGCGGTCATCAGGATGAGCGTCGCGATGATCGGCTGGATGCCGAGCACCGAGACCAGGAACCCGTTCCACACGCCGAGCACCAGGCACAGCGCGAGGGCCAGGCCGATGGCGGTGAGCACCGTCACCGGCGACTCGGGGTCCGGCGACGACGCGATGTGCGACAGCGCGACGGCACCCGAGACCGCCACCACGGCGCCGACCGAGAGGTCGATGCCGCGCGTTGCGATGACCAGGGTCATGCCGAGGGCGACGAGCAGGAGCGGCGCGGTGGTCCGGAGGATGTCGATCGGGGCACCGAACAGGTGCCCGTCCCGGATCGTGATCGCCAGGAAGCTCGGCCGGGCGATCGTGTTGGCCACCAGCAGGGCGACCAGGGCCGCGACCGGCCAGAAGAGGTGGTGGCGCAGGATGTTCGTCACTTCGTCCCACCTCCGGCGATGAGGTCGACCACCTGGTCCATCGTGGCTCCTCCTCCATCGATCTCCGCCACCTTGCGACGGTCCCGCATCACGGCGATGCGGTGGGATATACGCAGCACTTCTTCGAGCTCCGCCGAGATGAAGACGACGGACATGCCCTCGGCCGCCAGGTCGGCGACGAGCTTCTGGATCTCAGCCTTGGCGCCGACGTCGATGCCGCGGGTGGGTTCGTCCAGGACGAGCAGCTGCGGCGCCGTGGCGAGCCACCGCGCGAGCAGCACCTTCTGCTGGTTGCCGCCCGACAGGTTGCGCAGCAGCGCCTCGGGGTTGGCCGGCCGGATCCCGAGCTGCTTGATGTACGACGCGACCAGCTCGTCGACCTGCTTGCGGGGCAGCGGCCGGATCCAGCCGCGCCGCGCCTGCAGGGCGAGCACGATGTTCTCCCGCACGGTGAGGCCGTCGACGACGCCCTCGCCCTTGCGGTCCTCCGAGGTGTAGGCGATGCCGTGGCTCATGGCCGCGCGCGGCGTGCGCAGGCGGGCCGGCGCTCCGGTGACACGGGTCTCGCCGACGTCGGCCCGTTCGGCGCCCGTGAGCAGGCGTGCCAGCTCCGTGCGGCCCGAGCCGAGCAGACCGGCGAGGCCGACCACCTCGCCCTCGTAGAGCTCGAGGTCGAAAGGCTGTACCGAGCCCTTGCGGCCGAGGCCGATCACCTGGAGCAGCGGGGTGGCGTCGGCGGGTCGCTCGGTGTGCTCGAGCACCTCCTCCGCGGCCTCCAGGACCTCCATGGAGCGGCCGATCATGTGCTGGACCAGCTCGGCGGCCGGCAGGTCGGCGGTGACGTACTCCCCCACCAGGCCGCCGTTGCGCAGCACCGTCATCCGGTCGGAGACCTCGTAGATCTGGTCGAGGAAGTGGCTCACGAACAGGATGGCGACGCCTTCGTCACGCAGCGTGCGCATGACGGTGAACAGGTGCGCCACCTCGTCGGTGTCGAGGCTGGAGGTGGGTTCGTCGAGGATGAGCACCTTGCAGTCGCCCACCGTGGCGCGGCAGATCGCGACGAGCTGCTGCACCGCGAGCGAGTGCGACCCGAGCGACGACGCCGGGTCGATGTCCAGACCCATGCGCTCCAGGTGCGACGCGGCCTGACGGCGCATCGCCGACCAGTTCAGGCCGCCCAGCAGCCGCGGCTCGGCGCCGAGCATGATGTTCTCCGCGACGGTGAGGTTCTCGCAGAGGTTCACCTCCTGGTACACGGTGCTGATGCCGTGTGCCCGCGCGTCGGCGGGGCCGGTGAACCGGCGTTCGACGCCGTCGACCACTATCGTCCCCGCCGTCGGCGAGTAGATACCGGTGAGGGCCTTGATCAGGGTGGACTTGCCGGCGCCGTTCTCGCCCATGAGGGCATGGATCTCGCCGGGCCGTAGGCGGAAGTCGACCCCGTCGAGGGCCTTCACCGGGGGGAACTCGACACTGATGCCGGTCATCTCGACGACGGCTGGTGCTGTCTGCTTGGTCATCCTCGACCTTCTTGTCTGGCGTGCTGCGGCGCGTGAGGGCTACGTCGCCCCGTCGCCGAGGTAGAGCGCCTGTCCGGACGCGCGCTCTACCTCGGCGTGGCTCGATCGCCGAAGTAGAGCGGGTGTCCGGACAGTCGCTCTACCTCGGCGACACGGACGTCAGTACTCGCGCGTCGGGAGCGCTTCCTTGGCCGCGGCCTGGTCGAACGCCTCGTCCTTGACGACGATGCGCTTCTCGACCTCTTCACCGGCGACGACCTTCTTGGCGATCTCCGCCAGGTCCGGGCCGAGCAGCGGGTTGCACTCGACGATGTAGTTGATCTTGCCGTCGGCGAGCGCCTGCATGCCGTCCTTGACCGCGTCGATCGTGACGATCTGGATGTCCTCGCCCGGCACCTTGCCTGCCGCCTCGATGGCCTCGATCGCGCCGAGCCCCATGTCGTCGTTGTGCGCGAACACGAGGTCGATGTCGTCGTGCTTGTTGAGGAAGCCCTCCATGACGGTCTTGCCCTCGGCACGCGTGAAGTTACCGGTCTGGCTGTCGATGATCTCGACGTCCGTACCCTCGATCGCGGCCTCGAAGCCCTCCTTGCGGTCGATCGCCGGGGCCGAGCCCGTTGTGCCCTGCAGCTCCACGACCTTGAGGCCGTCGCCGTCGAAGTTCTCGGCGACCCACTCGCCGGCCATCTCACCCTCCTTGACGAAGTCGGAGCCGATGAACGACTCGTAGAGGGTCTCGTCGCTCGAGTCGACGGCGCGGTCGGTCAGGATCACGGGGATCCCCGCGGCCTTGGCCTCCTGGAGCACCGGGTCCCAGCCCGTCTCGACCACGGGGGAGAACGCGATGACGTCCACGCCCTGCGTGATGTACGAGCGGATCGCCTGGATCTGGTTCTCCTGCTTCTGCTGCGCGTCGGAGAACTTGAGCTCGAAGCCGTTCTCCGCGGTGAGCGTGTCCTGGATGGACTTGGTGTTCGCGGCCCGCCACCCGGACTCGGCGCCCACCTGCGAGAAGCCGAGGGTGATGACGCCGTCGTCGGCGCCGCCGCCGGCGGTCTCGCCTCCGCCTGCGGGGTCGCCACCCGCGTCAGATGCGCAGGCGCTCAGCGCGAACAGCGAGGCTACGGACACCGCGGCCAGAACGGTGCGGGTCAGGGTCGTGCGTGCCATGTCTCCTCCTTGAGATCCTGCACTGCGTCGTGCAAGGACTTGCGGCTATTTGCCCGCCTCGAATGTTAGCGCTCACATGGCCCGGATTCATAGTGCGTGACGTCACGGTCCAGTAACGAGTCTGCAGTGTTTCGCCCAGTACCGGAACAACCGGATCCGGACGTCGGGCCCACTCCCCGACGTGGTGCGGCATCGACCAAGGGGGTCGGGAGCGGCTCCGCGCGACCGTTCGTCTCCGGCCTTCACTGAGGCGCTGGGCTGCGGCGGGACGCCGGTGTCGTCGTCGAGGAACCACGGGCCCGGTCGGCGACCGGTTCGCCGCGAGCCCCGCCACAGCGTCGGTCCCGCCGGGGCGTATACATCGTTGTAGAGATGGTGCTAGCGTGTGCCGCATCGATTCTCCATCGATGTAACTTCAAGGTCGAAGAGACAACCGGCACGCTCCGCGACACGTTGTGCCCGCCACCTCCGGCGGCACCACCCGCACCCAGCGGCCCGGCTCACGAGAGGAACCGTGATGAGGAAGTCACGCCTGACCACCGGCATCGTCGCCGGACTGGTCCTGGCCTCCACCGCCGCCTGCGGCGCTGGTTCGGGAACTGACGACGACGGCAAGCTCACCTTCATGTTCCGCGGCGGCGAGGACGAGAAGGCCGCCTACCAGGAGGCCATCGACAGGTTCTCCGAGGAGACCGGTGTCGAGGTAGAGGTCATCGTCACCGACGCCGACCAGTACGCCACCAAGCTCCAGGCGGCGATCTCCGGCAACAACGTGCCCGACGTCTTCTACATCGAGCAGGCGAACCTGCAGTCGTACGTCACCTCGGGGGTCCTGCTCGACATCACCGACCACGTCGAGGCGTCCGGCGTGGACCTGGACAACCTGTGGGACTACGGCGTCGACTCCTACCGCTACGACGGCAGGCTCCAGGGCACGCCCGACGGCGCGCTCTACGGCCTGCCGAAGGACGTCGGCCCGTTCGCCATGGGCTACAACAAGACGATACTCGAGGCCGAAGGCATCGAGCTGCCGAGCGCGGACGAGCCCTACACCTGGGACGAGTGGCTCGACGTGCTGAAGAAGGTCACCAAGGACACCGACGGTGACCAGGAGATCGACCAGTGGGGCACCGGCCTCAACGTCCAGTGGAACATGCAGGGCTTCGCCTGGAGCAACGGCGCCGACTGGACCAACGAGGACCGCACCGAGGTCACCGTCGACACCCCCGAGATGGCCGAGGCGCTGCAGTACATCGCCGACCTGACCGCAGTGGACGAGGTGACCCCGAACGCCGAGCAGGCGGCCACGCTGGACACCTACCAGCGCTGGATGGAGGGCCAGATCGCCTTCTTCCCCGTGGGTCCGTGGGACGTGAGCACCTACAACGAGCTCGACTTCGACTACGACCTCATCCCCTTCCCCGCCGGGTCGACGGGCGAGCCCGCCACGTGGATCGGCTCGCTCGGCATCGGCGTCTCGGCCACGACCGCCATGCCGGAGGAGGCCGTCGAGCTGGTGACCTACCTGTCCGCGGACGAGACCGCGCAGCAGACCCTCGTCGACGCCGGTATCCAGGTGCCCAACCTCAAGGACATGGCGGCCGAGTGGGCCGCCGAGGAGGACACCAGCCCGGCCAACCGCCAGGAGTTCCTCGACATCGTCGAGGACTACGGCCGGCCGATGCCCGCCGCGATGACGTACGGCGCCGCCTGGTACGACGAGATGTGGACCAACATCCAGCCGGTCCTCGACGGTGAGCAGACCGCCGAGGAGTACCTCGCCGAGGTGGAGCCACGCATGCAGACCCTGCTCGACGAGGCCAACGACCAGGCCGAGCAGGCCGCGGCCGCGAGCGCCGGAAACTAGCCCTCGTCCTGGGGGTCGTGGCCCGTCGGTCGAGCTGGTCGACACCGGCGGGTCACGGCCCGACGGCCACCGCAGAGAGGAACCTCATGGCTGGCTCGGCCTCACGCCTGCACCGGTCCGAGAACCGCTGGGCGCTCGCCTTCGTCGCGGCCCCGGTGATCGGCTACCTGCTGTTCACGCTGTACCCCGTCGGCTTCGCGGTGTACGCGTCGCTGACGAACTGGAACGGACTCGGGGTCATGCGGTTCGTCGGGCTCGACAACTACGTCCGGCTGTTCGGCGACGCGAACTTCCTCGAGTCGCTCTACAACACGTTCTTCTACATGATCGGCATCCCGATCGGCCTTGCCGTGTCGCTAGCCCTCGCCGTCGCGATGAACCGCAAGATCGTGGGCCTGACGGCGTTCCGGACCATCTACTACGTGCCGGTCATCTCGTCGCTGGCGGCGATCGCCATCCTGTGGCAGTGGGCGTACAACGGTGACTTCGGCCTGGTCAACCAGGCCCTGGCCCTCGTAGGCGTCGACGGTCCCAACTGGCTGGCGAGCACGTTCTGGGCCAAGCCGGCGATCATCCTGATGGCGATCTGGAAGGGTCTCGGGTTCTCGATGATCCTGTATCTGGCCGCCATCCAGTCGGTGCCGCGCTCGCTCTACGAGGCCGCGCAGCTCGACGGCGCGAACGGCTGGCAACGGTTCCGGACCATCACGCTGCCCATGGTCCGGCCGGTGACGTTCTTCCTCGTCGTGACCAACGTGATCGGCGGCGCGCAGCTCTTCACAGAGGTCAACATCATGACGCCGACGGGTGGACCGGAGTACAGCACCGCCTCCGCCGTCTGGCACATCTGGCGGCAGGCGTTCAAGTACCAGCAGATGGGTTATGCGACGGCGATGGCGATCGTGCTGGGCCTGCTGATCCTCGTCGTCACCCTGATCCAGTTCCGCCTGAACCGGCGCAACAGCTTCGACATCGACTGAGCCGGAACCGGAGGAATCATGAGTACCACGACGGCCCAGCGCCGCAACACCCTCGGCTTCGAGCCTCCTGCCCGCAGGGCCACCCGCCGCACCCCGATGAGCCGGACCGCGAGCGCCCGGATCGGCGACTGGCTCGTCTTCGTCCTGCTCTCGGTCGGTGCGGTGGTCATGGTCGCCCCGCTGGTCTGGATGGTCTCGACGTCCCTGAAGACCAAGAACGAGGTCTTCGCCCTGCCGCCCGTGTGGATCCCCGAGGTGCCCCAGTGGGAGACCTATGTGCGGATGTGGCAGGACTCCAGCATCCTGACCGGGTTCCAGAACAGCTTCGTCGTGGCGGCGTCCGTCACGGTGCTCGGCATGATCACCTGCTCGATGGCGGCGTTCGCCATCGCGAAGATGCGCCTGCCGTTCCGCAACCTCATCTTCATCGGCATGCTGACCGGGATCATGATCCCGTACCCGACCCTGATGATCCCGCAGTTCGTGATGTTCTCGCGGATCGGCTGGGTCGACACGCTCCTGCCGCTGATCGTCCCGGCGATCTTCGGGAACATCCTCGTGATCTTCTTCCTGCGGCAGTACCTGGAGAACGTGCCGAACTCGATCATCGAGGCGGCCAAGATCGACGGCGCGAACTTCTGGCAGATCTTCTGGCGGCTGATCTTCCCGGTCATCCGGCCGGCGGTGGCCGCCCAGTTCATCCTCTGGTTCATGATGGTCTGGAACGACTACCTGGCGCCGATCCTGTACCTGAACACACCGGAGCGGCAGACGCTCCAGGTGGTCATCGCCAACATGAACGTGCAGTACGCGACCCAGCGGGACTATCCGCTGATCATGGCCGCCTCGTTCGTGGCCCTGCTGCCGATCCTCGCGATCTTCCTGGTCTTCCAGCGGCAGATCATCGAGTCGGTCGCCCTCACCGGCACCAAGGGCTGACGTGACCACCTCCACCTGGGGCGGCCGGCACGTCCACGATCCCACGGTCGTCCGCGACGACGACGGCACGTACTGGATGTTCTCGACGGACGCCCGGTCGGACGGTCCCGTCCGGGCCGGCGTCCAGGTGCGCACCTCGCGCGACCTGGTGCGCTGGGAGCTGCACGGCTGGGCGCTCGACGGCGTCCCCGGCCCGGCCGCCGGCTGGTCCCACGCCGAGGGCCTGTGGGCGCCCGAGGTCGTCCGTGCGGGCGAGCCGGGCCCCGCGGAGTGGCGCATGTACTACTCGGCGTCGACGTTCGGGTCGCGGCGGTCGGCGATCGGGCTCGCGACCGCCGCGCACCCGTCGGGTCCGTGGACCGATCGCGGGATCGTCGTCGCGAGCGACCACGTGGCCACCCGGGCCGGCTTCAGGCATCCGAACGCGATAGACGCGAACCTCGTCATCGAACATCCGGGCGTCGAGCGTCCGGGCGTCGAACATCCGGGCGGCCGCCAGTGGCTGGTCTACGGCTCGTTCTTCGGGGGCATCTACGCGCTGCCCGTCGACCCGGCCACCGGCTTCGTCGTCGACGCGCCCGCGCCGGGTGCGCTGCGCGGCGCGCCGGGAACGCTGCTGGCCCGCCGCCCCCGGCTCGCCGACGGCGCCGTCGAGGGCGCTTTCGTCCTCCCCCGGCCGGGCGGCGGCTGGGCGCTCCTGGTCTCGTACGACTCGCTGGCCGGGACGTACCACCTGCGGGCCGCCGTCGGCGACGACGTCACGGGGCCGTTCCGCGACCGGGGCGGGCGGGCGATGACCGACGGCGCCGCTGGTACCGAGGGGGCGGGCGCTACCGACGGCACGGGTGCTGCCGAGGCCGCGGGCGAGGGCGCGACGTCCGGCGTCGACCCGTGGCAGGTCGGGGTACCGGTCCTGGCGAGCCACCGGCTGGCCGGCGGTCCGGGGCTCCTCGCGCCGGGGCACGCGTCGGTCCTCACGGAACCCGGGCGGCAGCTCCTGGTCCACCACGTGCGCGACGCCGACGCCCCGACGGAGCACCGCGTCCAGGTACGCCGGCTGGTCTGGACCCATGACGGCTGGCCGCTGGTCTCCCCGCAGCCCTGGGCGGGACCCGGCCGCGAGAACGACGACCAGGCGACCTGGCCCGTCTCCCCGGCGGTGCTCGACGGCACCTGGGAGGTGCTCGACGTCGGCGCGGCGACCGCCAAGGTGGTGGACGGCCGGACCGGCACGCTGGAGAAGGTGCTGGACGGTGCGCTCACCGGCGTGCGCGGGGCCCGCCCGCTCGGCGCGGGCCGGTTCACCTGGGGACGGCCTGACGGCATGCCGGACTCCGCCCCGCGGTGGACGGCCGTCGTCTTCCCCGCCTGGAACGCCGTCCGCGACCGTGCCACCCTGTGCCTGACAGCGACGGACGACGCCGGCCGGGTAGTGACCGGCACGAAGGTGGACGACAGGTGAGCGAGCTCAGGCCGGACAAGCCGGCGCGCGACACGTCCGCCGTGGACGAGATCGGCTGGACCGGCGGCGTCATGCGGGTGCTCCGGCGGGTCACGCGCCTGGTCGAGATCAACGTGCTGGTCGTGCTGGGCGCCGTCGCGGGCGGCTTCGTGCTGGGGCTGTGGCCCGCGGTCCGGGCGGCGAGCGCGGTGCTGCTCGACGGCGATCCCGCCGAGTCCCCCTGGCGGCCGTTCTGGCGGGAGTGGTTCGCGGGCTGGCGGCGCGCCAACGTGCTCGGCGCTCCGCTGACGATCGGGGGCGCGGCTCTGCTGCTCGACCTCGCCGTGCTCGGGCAGCTCGACGGCCCCGGACGGGCCGCGCTGCAGCTCGGGCTCGTCCTGGTGGCCGCCTGGGGTGCGGTGGTGCTGGCCTACTGGCCGCGGGTCGTGCTGCGCTACGACCGGTCCGCCCTCGACACATGGCGCTTCCTGCTGCTGAGCCCCGCGCTCGGGCCCGGCACCGCGGTGGGTGCGGTGGTGGTGCTCGGCGTGTGCGGGCTCGTGGCGTACGTGATCCCCCTGCTCGGGCTGCTCGCCGGGGTCTCGGTCCCGCTGTGGCTCACCGGCCGGATGGTGGACGAGCGGCTGGACCGCATCGACGCGACTGCGGGTGCTCCCGCTGACTGACTCGCCGTACCTGGTACCGCGAGTCAGTGCTCTGGTCGGACCACGCGCCTGACTCGGCGTACTCGACGTGCCGAGTCAGACGCACTGTCCTGGCGTCAGCCGGCTGCCAACGGGCTGACCTCGATCTCCTCCGCCCGGCCGGGCAGCACGGCCACGACCTGCTCGCCGCCGTCCGCCGGTGCGTCGCCTGTCGACTCCCTGCCGACGATCCGCGCGTCGGGCACGACCCGCCGGAACGGTGCGGTGCTGCCGGTGATCCGCTCGACCAGCAGGCCGACGGCGGTGCGCGCGATCTCGTCGCGGCCCGGGTCCACCGACGAGACGGTGGGCACGGAGTAGCGGACGTCGTCGACGTCGTCGAACCCGATGAGCGCGATGTCGCCGGGGATGTCGATCCGCCGCTCGTGCAGCGCGTGCAGTGCGCCGAGCGCCATCGCGTCGTTCAGGGCGAACACGGCGTCGATGGGGGTACCGGAGTCGAGCAGCCGGGCCATCGTCTCCGCGCCGGTCGAGCGGTGCCAGAGTCCCGCCTCGCCCACGAGCGCCGGGTCGAACGGGATCCCGGCATCGGCGAGCGCCTGCTCGTAGCCGGCCAGCCGCAGCGCCGCCGAGCCGATGACCTCGCCCGCGTGCGCGCCGACGACGGCGATGCGCCGTCGGCCCGATGCGATCAGGTGCGCCGTGGCGGCCCGGGCGCCCTCCACGTTGTTCATGGTCACGTGGTCGGCCCGCGCCCCGAAGACCCGTTCACCGAGGACGACGAGCGGGAAGTCGACGTCGAAGTGGCCGAGGTCGTCGGGGCCCAGCGCGAGGGGCGAGAAGAGCACGCCGTCGCCTCGGTGACGGCGGTTGCCCGTGAGCACCTCGAGCTCCCGCTCGCGCTCGGCGCCGGTCTGCTCGATGAGCACGGACCAGCCGCGCTCGTCGGCCGCACGGATCACCGAGTCGGCGAGCTCGGCGAAGTACGGCAGCGACAGCTCGGGCACGTTGAGCGTGATCATGCCGGTACGCCGGGTGCGCAGGTCGCGGGCCGAGGTGTTCATCCGGTAGCCGAGCTCGTCGATCGCGTCCTGGACGCGCCGCCGGGTGGAGTCGCGGATGTGCGGGTACCCGTTCACCACGTTCGAGACGGTCTTGACGGAGACGCCGGCACGCAGCGCGACGTCCTGCATCCTCACCGGCATCGGTGCGCGGCCCTTCGACGATGGTGCTCGGAGCGAGTGATCCTCTACACTCTACATCGTTGTAGAAGTGAAGTCGTAGCAACGCGACCCGACCAACCCGGAGGACAAAGATGTCACCACGCAGACCACTCGCGGCGCTCGGCGCGCTCGCGTTCACGGCGGCCATCGCGACAGGCGCTCCGGCGTCCGGCGCGGTGGCCGGGGCACCGGGTGGTGCGTCGGAAGCCAAGCCCGGCGAGATCAGCGTCGTCGGCGACACCTCGCCGATCCACGACCCCGCGCTCACGGTCGACGACGACGGCACCTGGTGGGTCTACTCGACCGGCCTGGTGAACCGCGAGAACGGCGGCACCGTGCAGATGTGGTCGTCGCACGACCGCGGCACCACCTGGGCCTACGAGGGCACCGTGTGGGACGAGATCCCAGCCTGGATCGACGAGCACTTCTCGGACGGCGCCCTGCCCGGCAACCTCTGGGCGCCCGAGGTCTACGAGCACGACGGCACGTACTACCTGTACTACTCGGCGTCCCGCTTCGGCACCAACAACTCCGTCACGGCGCTCGCCACGAACACCACCCTCGACCCGGACGACCCCGACTACGAGTGGGTGGACCAGGGGCCCGTCATCACCTCCCCGGCCCCGATCGAGGACGGCAAGGGGTTCAACGCGATCGACGCGGGCATCGTCACCGGCAAGGACGGCACGCCGTACATGGCGATCGGTTCGCACTGGTACGGCATCTTCCTCGTCGAGATCTCCTGGCCCAGCGGCAAGCCCGTCGCCGGCGCCCTGGAGAACGCCGTCCACCTGGTCGACCGGTTCGCGCCGGGCAACCGGGTGGAGGCCCCGTACATCCAGAAGCGGGGCGGCTGGTACTACCTGTACGTCTCGTTCGACGCCTGCTGCGCCGGGGCGGACAGCACCTACAAGGTGGTCGTCGGGCGTTCCCGGGAGGTGACCGGCCCGTACCTCGACAAGGAGGGCCGCGACATGGTCGGTGGCGGGGGCACGGTGCTCCTGGAGTCGAGCGGCCCGAGGGTCGGCCCGGGCGGCCAGTCGGTGCACGACGGCGTCCTCGCGTACCACTACTACGACGGCGCCAACGAGGAGATCCCGTACTTCCCGACGCTCGGTCTGCACCGGCTGGGCTGGAAGGCCGGCTGGCCGGTGGTCCGCTGAACCTCGTTGAGTGCTGGCTATTTGTTGTCCCAGACGGCTCCGGACAACAAATAGCCAGCACTCAACGGTCAGAGGCCCTGGGCCAGGCGGTAGTACGCCTGGTTGTGGCGCACCTGGTCGGCGAAGCCGCGGCGCGTCGTGTCCTCGTCGATCACCAGCAGCTCGGTGCGCGCGATGTTCGCGAAGACCTCGAACGCCTCGATCCCCGCAGCGGTCGACATGACCGTGTGGTGCGCGCCGCCCGCCGTCAGCCACGACTCGGCCGAGATGTCGAACGACGGCCGCGGCTTCCACATCGCGCGCGCGACCGGCAGCTTCGGCAGGTCACGCGGCGGGGTGACGACGTCGACCACGTTGGCCGTCAGGCGGAACCGGTCCCGCATGTCGGCGAGCGAGACGACAACCGCCCCCTCGACGGCGTCCGCGGAGAAGACCATACGAACCGGGTCCTCCTTGCCGCCGATACCGAGCGGGTGGATCTCGATGCGCGGCGTCGTGGTGGTCAGCGACGGGCAGACCTCCAGCATGTGCGCGCCGAGAATCAGCTCGTTGCCCGGGGTGAGGTCGTAGGTGTAGTCCTCCATGAGGCTCGCACCCCCGGGGAGGCCCTGCCCCATCACCTTGGCGGCCCGGACGAGCACCGCCGTCTTCCAGTCGCCCTCGGCGCCGAAGCCGTAGCCCTTCTCCATGAGGCGCTGCACCGCGAGCCCGGGGAGCTGGCGCAGCGTGCCCAGGTCCTCGAAGTTGGTGGTGAACGCCTTGGCGCCGGCCGCCTCCAGGAAGCCCTCCAGCGCGATCTCCTGGCGGGCGGCGTAGCGCAGCGAGTCGTGCCGCTCGGCGCCGGCCCGGAGCTCCGGGGCGACGTCGTACCTCTCCTCGTACTCGGCCACCACCTTGTCGATGGCGGCCTCCTCGACGGCGTCCACCGCCGCGGCCAGCTCGTTCACCCCGTGCGTGTTCACCGAGACGCCGAACCGCAGCTCGGCCTCGGTCTTGTCACCCTCGGTGACCGCCACGTTGCGCATGTTGTCGCCGAACCGGACCAGCTTGAGCTCGTGCGTCGCCGCCCAGCCGGCCGCGCCGCGCGCCCAGGTGCCCACCCGGCGCGTGACGGCCGGGTTGGAGACGTGCCCCACCACCGTGGTCCGCGCGACGCCGAGCCGCGTTGCGATGTACGCGTACTCGCGGTCGCCGTGCGCGGCCTGGTTGAGGTTCATGAAGTCCATGTCGATCTCGTCCCAGGGGAGCTCGACATTGGCCTGCGTGTGCAGGTGCAGGAGCGGCTTGCGCAGCGCGTCCAGGCCCGCGATCCACATCTTCGCGGGGCTGAAGGTGTGCATCCAGGTCACGACACCCAGGACGTTGTCGTCGCCGTTCGCGTCCAGCATGGCGCGGCGGATCGCCACCGAGTCCTTGAGGACGGGCTTCCACACCACCTTGACCGGCACGTCCGACGACGCGTCCAGCGCCCGGGCCACCTCCTGCGACTGCTCGGCGACCTGGGCGAGGGTCTCCTCGCCGTAGAGGTCCTGGCTCCCGGTGAGGAACCAGACCTCACGGTCCGCGTAGGGCTTGGTGCTCATGCCTGTCCTTCCGTGTTCTTGGTGTCGGCCGCAGTGGTGCCCGACGGCGTTGTCGCGGGCTGGCCGTAGACGTTCTGGTACCGGTCGTAGAGAGAGTCGATGTGCTGCTGTTCCATCGGGACGGGCTCGCCGAGCTGGCGGGAGATGTGCACGGTGCGGGCGACCTCCTCGACCATCACCGCCGCCTTCACGGCGGCGCGCGCGTCCTTGCCGATCGTGAACGGGCCGTGGTTGCGCATCAGGACGGCGGGGCTGCGGTGCCCGCTCAGGGTCTCCACGATGCCCCGGCCGATCGAGTCGTCACCGATGATCGCGAACGGCCCGATGGGGATGGGCCCGCCGAACTCGTCGGCCATCATCGTGAGCACGCACGGCACCTCCTCGCCGCGCGCGGCCCACGCCGTCGCGTACGTGGAGTGCGTGTGCACGACGCCGCCCACCTCGGGCATGTGCCGGTACACGTAGGCGTGCGCTGCGGTGTCCGACGACGGCGACCGCGTCCCGTCCACAAGGTTGCCGTCGAGGTCGCACACGACCATGCCGGCGGGGGTGAGGTCGTCGTAAGAGACGCCGGAGGGCTTGATGACGAACAGGTCGGCGCTGCCGTCCGGCACGTCGGGGTCCGGCACACGCTGCGACACGTTGCCCGCCGTCCAGACCACGAGGCCCCAGCGCGGCAGCTCGGCGTGCAGGTCGGAGACGACCACGCGGACGCGCGCCACCTCCTCCTGGACGGCCTGCGAGTAGTCGGTCAGTGCCTTGCTCATCGGTCGCTCTCCTGCGTCGTTCCTCGGGTCCCGAGCGTCTCGACGGCGGCGCGCTCGATCGCGAGGCCCGCGCCATAGCGCTCCAGGTAGGCGGAGAAGCCCGCCACGTCACCGGCGTCCGGCTCGACGACGTCGAGCGCGGCGTCCGCGAACACCTCGGCGCCGAGGTAGGCGCCGAGGCTCTGCTCGGGGGCGGCCGCTCCGTTCGCGGACGCCCGGTAGGCGGCGAGCAGCGCGATGCCCCAGGCACCGCCCTCACCCGCCGTCCGGCCGACGGCCACCGGCGCGCCGAGCGCGGCGGCCAGCAGCCGCTGGGCCACACCCTCGGTCCGGAACAGGCCGCCGTGCGCGAACATGGAGTCGAGTCCCACCTGCTCCTCGGCCAGCACCCGCATGCCGAGGCTCAGGGTGCCGAACACGCTGTAGACCTGCGTGCGCGCGAAGTTGCCGAGGGTGAGCCGGCTGTCGGGCGTGCGCGTGAACAGCGGCCGGCCGGCCTCGAGGCCCGTGATGGGCTCGCCCGACAGGTAGTTGTAGGCGAGCAGGCCGCCGCCGTCGGCGTCGCCGTCCAGGGCGGACCGCAGCAGCGCCCCGAAGACGGCGTCCGGGGCCGCCGGCTGTCCGAGAGCCGTGGCGAACTGGCCGAACAGCTCGGCCCAGGCGCCGAGCTCGCTGGCCCCGTTGTTGCAGTGCACCATCGCGACCAGGTCGCCGGCCGGTGTGGTGACCAGGTCCAGCTCCTCGTGCACGCTCTCCAGCGGCTTCTCCAGGACGACCATCGCGAAGATGCTGGTCCCGGCGCTGACGTTGCCGGTGCGGGGCGCCACGGAGTTGGTGGCGACCATGCCGGTCCCTGCGTCGCCCTCGGGCGGGCACAGCGGGATCCCGGGCCGCAGCGTTCCTGAGGGGTCCAGCAGCGCGGCGCCCTCCGCGGTCAGCGCGCCGGCGTCGGCTCCGGCGGGCAGGACGCGCGGCAGCAGGTCGGCGATGCCAAGGCCCGGTCCGCGGTCGCCCACCAGCTCGTCGAGCTGGGCCAGCATCCGCTGGTCGTAGTTCTTCGTCGCCGGGTCGATCGGGAACATGCCCGAGGCGTCGCCGACGCCGAGCACCTGCTGCCCCGTCAGGCGCCAGTGCACGTAGCCGGCCAGCGTGGTGAAGTGCCGCACCTGCGCCACGTGCGGCTCGTCGTCGAGGATCGCCTGGTACAGGTGAGCGACCGACCAGCGCAGCGGGATATTGTACCCGAACAGGCCGGTCAGCTCGGTCGCGGCGCGTTCGGTGCTCGTGTTGCGCCAGGTGCGGAACGGCACGAGCAGCTCGTCGGCCTCGTCGAACGCGAGATAGCCGTGCATCATCGCCGAGACGCCCAGCGCGCCGACCGTGGTCAGCCGCACGCCGTACTGCCGCTCGACGTCCGACAACAGCGCTGTCACCGACTCGCGCAGACCCGACCAGACGGCGTCCAGCGAGTAGGTCCACACACCATCGACGAGCTGGTTCTCCCAGTCGTGGCTGCCGCTCGCGAGCGGCACGCCCGCCGGCCCGACGAGGCACGCCTTGATCCTGGTGGAGCCGAGCTCGATGCCGAGAGCGGTCCGCCCCTGCTCGATCGCCTCCCGGAGGCCGGCGAGCCGGTCCACTCCTTCGTCCTGCCGCTCCACCATCGTGGGCCGCTCCGTCCTGCCCGCATCGTCGCGTGGCGTCGTTCGTGTCACCGTCCGTCGACCGGCACGGTAAGCCGTGGCCTGACCGCCCCCGGCAATGTTAGCGCTCACACGATACGTTACGACAACCGGGTAGGAATAGGTCCGCCTTGAGAACGACGTCGGGCGCCGAGGGGCGTCGAGTGGCTGACCGTGCTGCTCGCCATCACCCGGCTCGGCGGCATCTACGTCCCCATGGACCCGGAATGGCCCGAGGACCGGTCCCTCTTCGTCCGCGAGGACAGTGGCGCC